>CANRCX010000004.1 GCA_947629235.1 uncultured Bacilli bacterium
CCCCAATTGAGTACAGAACTCAACTAGGGTTTAAATAAAATATCTTTTTATTGTCTACTTTTTATTGACAACTTCAAAAAAGAAGTGTTTTCTTTTTTTATGGCTAATAATATAGTAGAGGGAAGAAAGGAGAGATATGGATGATATAGTTGAATATTTATCAAATATACTAGGAGATATTAATATAAAAAAGCTAATATTTCCAACAATAATTATAATTATTTTAATCGCGATGTTTACATATTTATTTTATACTATTAAAAATATTGAAAAAAATGATAAAAATATAGAAGAAGATAATATAAAAGAAATTACTAAAACTGAAGAAGTAAAAGAATATATTTATGTTGATGTAAAAGGTGAAGTTGCAAATCCAGGTGTTTATAAATTAAATAATAATTCTAGAGTTATAGATGCAGTTGAAGCATCAGGTGGAATAACTGATAAAGCTAATACTAGATTTATTAATTTATCAAAATTATTAGAAGATGGAGATGTAGTAGTTGTATATTCAACAGAAGAAATAGAAAAAGCTAAGAAAGATAATATAGTTTATGTAGAAACTCCATGTATATGTGAAGAAGTTAAAAATGATGCATGTTATAATGAAGAACAAGAAGATAAAAAAGAAGATAATCAAAATGTTAATAATACGAATACTAAAATAAATATTAATACAGCAAGTGTAGATGAATTAAAAACTATAAGTGGTATTGGAGATGCTAAAGCAAATGCAATAATAGAATATAGACAAAAAAATGGTAATTTTAAATCAATAGAAGATATTATTAATGTAAGTGGTATTAGTGAGACACTTTTCTCTAAAATTAAGGAAAATATTACTGTGTGATTCATTATATATAATTTTACTATTTTTAACTATATTTTATTTATTAATATATAATCTAACGTTTAAATTAAAAAGTATTTATAAAATAGATGATACTAATTTTATACTTAAAATTATTAATTATAAAATTGATGGAGATAAACTAAGTTTAACATTAAATAATAATTTAATTGGTACTTACTATTTTAAAATGGAAAGTGAAAAAGAAGATTTTTTAAATAATTATTCATTAAATGATACTATTAAAATTAAAGGTACTTTAACTATACCAAATAATAATACAATACCAAATACATTTAATTATAAAAATTATTTATATCATAAAAATATTAAATATGTTTTAAATATTGAAAGTTTTAAAAAAATAAAATCTAATAAAAACATATTATATAAAATAAAAAATTACTTTTATAAAAGAATTAATAATATGAAATATAATAATTATATGTATGCATTTATACTTGGAGATAATACTCATATAAACAATGATAGTTATAATAATTATAAAATAAATGGAGTTACTCATTTATTTGCATTATCTGGTCTTCATGTATCTATGTTTTCATCAATACTTTTATTTATATTAAAAAAGTTAAAATTTAATGAAAAATTATCCTTTATATTTAGTAGTATATTTTTATTATTTTTTTCTTTTATCGCATCATTTACACCATCAATATTACGAGCAGTAATATTTTTTATGTTATCAAATATTAATAAAATATATTATTTTTATATAAAACCTAAAAATTTATTATATACAACATTTATTATTTTAGTACTAATAAATGCAAATTATATATTTAATACTGGATTTATATTATCTTTTACAATTACTTTATTTATATTACTTGTTAATGAAAATATTAAAATAGATAAATATTCATTATTAAAAATAAGCTTTTTTTCTTTTTTATCTAGTTTTCCAATTATAATAAATTTAAGCTATGAAATAAACTTAATTGGTTTTATTAATAATATAATATTTATACCATTTGTAAGTTCAATAGTTTTCCCATTATCATTAATTTGTTTATTATTTAATAATCTTACATTTATTTTAAATATATTTACAAATATTATGGAATTTATTTCTAAGTATTCTACAAGTATTTTAAATTTAACAATTTATTTTCCAAAAATTAATATATTTGAAATAATAGTTTATTATATTTTAGTAATTTTAATAATTAAAAAATATAAAAAATTAATATACATTTTACTATTGTTCCTGTTAGTTATTTATATAAAACCATATTTTAATAAAAATACTTATGTTTATTATTTAGATGTATCACAAGGTGATAGTAGTTTAATAATAACTAAAAATAATAAAACAATATTAATTGATACAGGTGGAGTTATAAATAATAAAAAAGAAGAGTGGAGAAAAAGAAATAAAGATTTTAATTTAATGACTTCAAATATTATTCCATTTTTTAAAAGTATTGGAATTAAAAAAATTGATTATTTAATTTTTACACATGGAGATAGTGACCATATGGGATATTCATTAGATTTAATAAATAATTTTAAAGTAAGTGAAGTTATTTTTAATATTGGTTCTTTTAATAATTTAGAGAGTGTTTTATTAGAAATTATTAAATCAAAGGATATAAAATATAATACTAATTTAGAATACTTAAATATTGATAATATAAAATTACAATTTTTAAATACTAAAGAATATGATAATGAAAATGATAATTCAAATGTTATTTATTTTAACTACAATAATTATAAATTTCTTTTTATGGGGGATGCTGGAATAGAAAAAGAAAAAGATATATTAGAAAAATATAATTTAAAAGATATAGACTTTTTAAAGGTTGGACATCATGGATCAAATACATCATCAAGTAAATATTTTATAGATAAGATAAACCCTAAATATTCATTAATTAGTGTTGGTAAAAATAATCGTTATGGTCATCCGAATGATAATGTATTAAAAAATTTAAAGAATAGCAAGATTTATAGAACTGATTATAATGGTACAATTAAAATAGAATTAAATAATGAATTTAGTATAGAAACTTTTATGCCATAGAAAGGAAACTTTATGAATTATTATAATGAAATAAAAAATAAATTAATTGAAAATGAAATAACTAAAAAAATTAAAGATTATAGTAAAAATAAAAGCGATCTGCTTACATATTACAATGTTGGAAAAATGTTAAATGAGGCAGGTAAGCAATATGGAGCAGGTATAATTAAAGAATATTCTAAAAGATTAACTTATGAATTAGGATCAGGATATACATTCTCTTCATTAACTAGAATGAAAAAATTTTATTTGCTTTTAAAAAAAGTTGCGACAGTGTCGCAACAATTATCTTATGGACATTATGTTGAATTGTTACCATTAAAAGACATTACAGAAATTAAATATTATATAAATATTTGTGAAAGCCAAAATTTATCAATAAGAGAATTGAGAAATAAAATAAAAAATAATGAGTATAAAAGATTAGAGGAAAAAGTTAAAAAGAAATTAGTAAATAATAATAAAATTAGTGTAATTGATTATGTTAAAAATCCAATTTTAATAAAAAATACTGATAATTATGAAAGTATATCAGAAAAAAAATTACAAAAATTAATATTAGAAAATATAGAATCTTTTATGAATGAACTTGGAAATAATTTTTCATTTATTAAAAGTGAATATAAAATTAAAATAGGAAATGTTTATAATTATATAGATTTACTTTTATATAATATTAATTTTAATTGTTATGTTGTAATTGAATTAAAAATAACAATTAAAAAAAGAACATATAGGTCAAATTCAAGTATATATGAATTATATTGATAAAAATTTAAAAACATTTAATCAAGATAAAACAATTGGAATAATAATATGTAAAAAAAATAATAAATATATTATTGAATATTGTAGTGATAAAAGAATTATAACAAGAGAGTACAATATAATTTAAAAGCATATCTATGATATTAAAAATTATCCAAAAAAATTTAAATATAAACTTTTTGATAATAAATCTTGTATATCAAAAACAATTGAATAATTACATTTTAAGAAAAACTGATATTGAAATAAATAATGAATTAGAGTATTCTTGGATAGATTTTGAAGAATGGACAAAAAATTACTTACGAATGATTAAAATTAATTAAAAACAAATTCATAATTAGAATAATATATTATAGATAATTATATAATTAATATAGTTATCTTAATTATAAAGGTATAAAATCCCGTAATTTATTTAATATAATCATCCTTCTCTTAAAATCAATTTTTAGTAAACTTATTACATGTAATCCATAAAATACTTATAGAGCCACCAACCACTTAAGTGGGGAAAGTGTTTATATAGATTAAAGGTACTATAATACTAGTACCTTTTTTAATACAAAAATTTTAATGTTTGTCTTTTTATTTTTTTAAAAATAATTTATAATTAAATTATGGATAAGGAAGAGTTTGAAAAATTAGATATAATTAAAGATTTTAGCGATTATTTAAAAACTAAAAATTATTCAAATAATTCATATATTTCATATTTAAGTGATTTATATTATTTTTATATGTTTATTCATAAAGATTTAGTTAAAGTAACTGAAGAAGATATTAGAGATTATTTAGATTATTTAAATTTACAAAAAGAAAAAACTACTTCTGTAAGAAGAAAAATAAGTACATTTAAAACATTTTATAAATTTTTATATTTAAATAATTATATTGATAAAAAAGATTATCCTCTTGTTAAAATTGCTTATCCTAAATTAGAAAAAAAATTACCTAAATTTGTATATTATAATGATTTACTTGAAATACTAAAAGAATCATTAAATGATAGTGATGGCATTAGAGATAGATTAATAATTGAAATGCTTTATGCTACTGGTGTTAGAGTTAGTGAACTTGTAAATATTAAATATAGTGATATTGATTTTAATAATAGAAGAATTAGGGTATGTGGAAAAGGAAATAAAGAAAGAATTGTATATTATGGTGAATATGCAGAAGATGCATTAAAAGAATATATGTCCACTCATAAAAAGAATGAAGAAAATTATTTGTTTACTAATAGTAGGGGTGGTAATCTTACAGATAGAGGTGTTAGATATATAATAGATAATATAATGAATAAATTATCTATTAAAGTTCATGTAACACCACATGTTATAAGGCATACATTTGCAACTGATATGTTAAATAATGGTTGTGATATAAAAATAGTACAAGAGCTACTTGGACACTCAAGTCTTAGAACTACTGAAATATATACACATGTCACTAATGAAAGATTAAAACAAGTATATTATGATTGTTTTCCAAGGAGGGAAGAGAAGTGAATAAATTATATTACAGATATGGAGCAATGAATTCTGGAAAAACTACACTTTTATTACAAGTTGCTCATAACTATGAAGAAAGAGAAATGAAAGTATTAATATTAAAACCTGGTATTGATACAAAAGGGGACAATAAAATAGTTACAAGAATAGGACTTTCAAGAGAAGTAGATCATTTAATACTTCCAGATGAAGATTTATCTGTTTATTTAAAATCAATAAGTAATGATATATCATGTGTGCTTGTAGATGAATCACAATTCTTATCAAAAGAACAAATAGATGAATTATATAAATTTACTAAACTAAAAAATATATCAGTTATATGTTATGGACTTAGAAGTGACTTTAAAACAAATGCTTTTCCTGGAAGCAAAAGATTATTTGAAGTTGCTGATGTTATGGAAGAAATGTATACTACATGTAGATGTGGAAAAAGAGCTAAGTTTAATGCTAGAATAGTAAATGGAGAATTCACATCAAGTGGAGATCAAGTCGCAATTGATGGAGAAAATGAAGTTAGTTATGAATCATTATGTGGTAAATGTTATTTAGAAAAAGTACTTAAAATAACAGATTATGACTATGATAAAGAAAATAATAGTATTAAAGATAGATTACGTATATATAAAGAAGAAATCAAAAAGAATAATAAATTAACTTCAAAAACATTAAAGAAAGAAAAGAAAACAATATTAATAAAATTAAGAGATGAATTAAATAAAAACTTACATAAAAATGAATATACTAGAAAATTAAAATAGTGGGTGGTATTATGAGTAAATTATATTATAGATATGGGACAATGAATTCTGGAAAAACTACACTTTTATTACAAGCTGCTCATAACTATGAAGAAAAAGGCATGAAAATATTAATATTAAAGCCAAAAGTTGATACTAAAGGAAATGATAAAATAGTATCAAAATTAGGTCTTAAAAGAAAGGTTGATCATTTAATTGAACAAGATGAAAAATTAAGTATATATTTAAATAATGTTGATAAGGATGTATTTTGTATATTTGTAGATGAAGCACAATTTTTAACAAGAGATCAAGTAGATGAATTATTTATGTTTACTAAATTAAAAGATAGACCAGTTATATGTTATGGACTTAGAAGTGACTTTAAAACAATTTCTTTTCCTGGTAGTTTAAGATTATTTGAAATATCTGATGATATGGAAGAATTACATACAATATGTAAATGTGGAAGAAGAGCTAGATTTAATGGAAGAATTGTAAATGGAGAATTCACTTCAAGTGGAGATCAAGTCGCAATTGATGGAGAAAATGAAGTTAAATATGAAGCATTATGTGGAAAATGCTATTTAGAACAAGTCCTTAAAATAACAGAAGAAAAATTTAGTGAGGAATAATTTTGTGAAAAATAAAAAGGCTGATATTATAGGATTAATAATATTTTTAATAGTAGTATCTATTTCAATATACGTTATGTATAAAAATGAATATAAAGCATATGAAGAAAAGCTAAAATATGATTTAAACTATCAAGGAAATTTACAATTTGAATTTTCAGCTAAACTAAAATCAATGTTAGTTTATTCAAAAGGGCAAACTATAATTCAATCTACTAAAGATAAAATTATTAGATGTTTTGATAGTAAAAATAGTAAACTTGATATGGATACAAATGGTATAGAATATTATATAGCATTAGATGAAAATAGAAATATTACAGACTTTATTGCTAAAAATGATAAATTTCAATTAGTTATATCAGCTGATAATATAAAGTCAGAAGATATAGGTACTATTGATTCAAATGCAAAATATAAAATAACATTATTAGATAAAACTTTGAAAGTTCCTGTATGTGATAATTAACTAGGTTTTTCCTAGTTTTTAATTATATTACTATTGTAATTTTGCTATTAAAAATGTATAATCTATTTGTAGGAGACAAGCATGGATGATTATTTAAAATATAGATTTGGTACAGATGTAGAAATTAATTTAAAAGAAAAAGATTTTGTTTCTATTATTGGTAATATGAATGATTTACTCATTTATACACTTTTATTTGGGCATAAAAAATGTAATATATTTGTAGGGGATAAAGAAGTTAATTATAAAAACTCTTATGAAATAAGAAAAAGGGTATCTTTTGTTTTATATCAACATTTAGATATATTTGTAGGAGAAACAGTTAGAGATGAACTAGCATTTGGTCTTGAAAGTCTTGCTCTTAAAAAAGATGATATAACTAATTTAATACAAAGTGAAAGTAGATTATTTAAATTAGATGAATTACTTGATAGAGACCCTAATAGTTTAGGTAGTAGTGATAAAGTTAAAATGAAAATATTATCATCTATGATTGTAAAACCTAAAATAATTATTTTAGATAATGTAATAAGTGAACTTGATTATAATGATAAATTATTAGTATTTGATATATTAAAAGAATTCTCTAAAAATGGTGGAATTGTTATGAATTTTACTAATGATATAGAAGATACTTTATATGGTGATAAAATAATTGTTATTTATGATAAGAAAATGATATGTGAAGGTAAAACATTAAGTGTTTTAAATGAAGAAAAAATACTTAAGAGATTAGGTCTTGGAGTACCATTTATAGTTGATATTAATAAATATTTTATGGATTATGGTATTATAAATAAATATCAATTAACAAATAAAAAGTTAGTAGGTGCATTATGGAAAAAATAGAATTTAATAATGTAACATTTATAATTAATAAAGGAACAACTTTAGAAAAAACTATATTAAATGATGTATCTTTTAAAATGGAAGATAATAAAATTTATTCATTTTTAGGATCTTCTAATAGTGGAAAAACAGCTATAGGTGATTTAATTAATGCACTTATAATACCAGATAGTGGCAGTGTTAAAATAGGTGAATTTATTAATGATGGAAGAAGAATTAAAAATGTTAATAAATTAAGATTTGATACAGGATATGTATTTAAAAATCCATATGATATGTTCTTTAATAAAACAGTAAAACAAGAAATAGCATTTGGAATGAAATATTTTAATTATAAAGTTAAAAAGAAATCTTTGAGAATAAATGATGCTTTAAAATTAGTTGGATTAGATGAATCATATTTAAAATTAAATCCATTAAGACTTACACTTGTAGATGCTAAGAAAGTAGCTCTTGCATGTACTCTTATTTATAATCCTAGTATTATAATTTTAGATGAGTTTACAAATGGACTTGATTATAATGATAAAGCAGAATTATTAAGATTATTAAAACTTCTTAAAAATAAATATAAAAAGACAATAATATTACTTTCAAAAGATACTTCATTTTGTTATGAGATATCAGACTATATTTATTTAATGCATTTAACTAAAATAGTAGGTGAAGGTACAAGAGAAATATTACATGATGAAGAAAAATTAAAAGAAATAGGTTTAGAAGTACCTAAAATAGTATCATTTGTAAATGAATGTAAAAAAGCAGGACATGATATAGATTATTATACAAATATACATGATTTAATTAAGGGGGTGTATAGAGATGTATTCTAGAAACTCATTTGGTTCTTATTATCCAATTGACTCTATTATCCATAGATTAAATCCAATACTTAAAATATTTAATTTTATACTAACAATTGGTATTATTATATTTGCTAAAAGTTTAGAAGTTAATTTATTCTTGTTATTATTTATACTTTTAATGATTATGTTAAGTCATGTACCAAGTAAATATTATTTAAATACATTTTGGTCAATGAGATACATATACATTTTAATAGCATTTATTTGTGCTTTCTTTAGTACAACACTTACTACTTGTATGATATATATAATTAAATTAATATCTTTAGTAGAATATATTGGTATACTAGCATTTACTACATCTCCTAGTGAAAATATATATGGTATAGAAAGATTATTACAACCAATTAATTTTTTCTTTTTACCACTTCCTAAATATGCATTTAAAATAAATTCAATACTTAGATATTATCCATTATTCTTATCAGTAGAATATAAAACATTTAAAGCTTGTGCATCAAGGGGAATAGATTACTATAATACAAATATATTAAAAAGAATTAGTATATTTACTAAAGTACAAAGCAATATTAGAAGACTTACAAGTTTTAAAAATGGACAAATAATGTTTGCAAGTGTATTAAGACTATTTCATGATAGAAGAAAAAGAAGTAACTATAGAAGTAATAAAATTGGATTATATGATATATTCTTTACATTATTTCATTTAGCATTAGTATATGCAGTACTTATAGAAAGAGGAATTCTATGAGATATTTAATTAATATGTCTTATAATGGTAATAGTTTTTATGGATATCAAATACAAAATAATGAAATTACTGTTGAAGGCGAAATAGAAAAGTGTTTATCATTAATATTAAATCAAAATATTAATACAATAGGTTCATCTAGAACAGATAAAGGGGTTCATGCATTAAATCAATATTGTCATTTTGATTATGATAAAGAACTTGATTTAGATAAATTAAAACATAGTATGAATTCTATTATTAATGATAGTATTTATATTAAAAACATTACTAAAGTTAATGGTGAGTTTCATGCAAGATATAATGTATTAAAAAAAGAATATATTTATAAAATTAATATGGGAGAATATAATCCTATAGAGAAAGATTATGTTTTACAATATAATAAAGAAATTAAAAAAGAATTATTAGATAAATTTATTAAATTAATAAGTGGTAAACATAATTTTAAAAGTTTTACATCAGATAAAGATAATAAAACTTATGAAAGAGATATAATAGTAGATTATAAAATTATTGATAATATATTATCTTTAAGATTTTATTCAAGTGGATTCTTAAGATATATGATAAGAAATATAGTAGGGCTTTTACTTGATATAAATGATAATAAGAAAAGTATAGAAGATATAAATACAATATTTGAAAGTGAAAATCGGTGTAAATGTGGTAAATGTGCACCGGCTGTTGGTCTTTATTTAAATAAAGTAGAATATTAAAAATATAATAAATATAAAGGAGGAAAATATGCAATTATATAATTCACTTACTCGTAAAAAAGAAGAGTTTGTGCCACATACAAAAGGAGAAGTTAAGATGTATACATGTGGACCTACTGTATATCATTTTGCTCATATTGGTAATTTTAGAAGCTATATATTTGAAGATATTTTAGATAAATATTTAAGATATGTTGGATATAAAGTTACAAGAACAATGAATATAACTGATGTAGGACACTTATCAGGAGATTTTGATGATGGTAAAGATAAAATGGTAGAAGAAGCTAAAAAAGAAAACAAAGGTGTTTTAGAAATAGCTAAATTTTATACTGAAGCATTTAAAAAAGACTTTTTATCTTTAGGGTTAAGATGGCCTGATATAGTTATACCAGCTACTAGTTGTATTGATATGTATATTGAAATGATTACTAAATTACTTGATAAAGGTTATGCATATATTTCTAGTGGAAATGTATATTTTGATACATCTAAACTTGAAAATTATTATGTATTTTCAAATCAAAATAGTGATGACTTATTTGTAGGTGTTAGAGATAGTGTAGAAGAAGATATGGGTAAAAAGAATAAAACTGATTTTGCACTATGGTTTACTAAATCTAAATTTGATAATCAAGCACTTAAATGGGATAGTCCATGGGGAGAAGGATACCCTGGATGGCATATTGAATGTTCTGGTATTAGTATTAAATATTTAGGAGAATACTTAGATATACACTGTGGTGGTGTTGATAATAAATTTCCACATCACACTAATGAAATAGCTCAATCAGAAGGATACTTAGGACACAAATGGTGTAATTATTGGTTCCATGTTGAACATTTAAATTTAAAAGAAGGAAAGATGGGTAAGAGTGAAGGTAATGCAATTACAATAGCTACATTAAAAGATCAAGGATATAGTCCACTTGATTATAAATTCTTCTGCCTTGGATCTCATTATAGAAAAGAATTAGTTTTTAGTTATGATAGTTTAGATGGAGCTAAGAATTCATATGATAAATTAAAAAATAAGATTTCTTCATTAAAAGAAGATGGTGACATTGATGAAAAAGGTGTACTAGAATTTCAAAATCAATTTAAAAGTGCTCTTGATAATGACTTAAATACATCTCTTGCTATAACTGTTTTATATGATGTATTAAAGAGTGATTTAAATGATAAAACTAAAAAGTATTTAATAGAAGATTTTGATAAAGTATTAGGTTTAGAACTTACTAAAAATGAAGAAGAAGATAGTGAGTTAGTAGAATACATAATGAGTAAAATAGAAGAAAGAAATCAAGCTAAAAAAGATAAAAACTATGCTCTTGCAGATGAAATAAGAAATTCTCTTTTAGAAAAAGGAATTGAACTTATGGATACAAGAGAAGGTACTAAATATAAAATAAACTAGATTAAGCTTATGAAAAATCATAAGCTTTATTTTTTTTAAATTTTTTGTCAAAATTTAGTAATATTTGTATGAATAATAAAAATATTATGATATTATTATATTAGGAGAGTGATTTATGAGAGACGTTGGAACAGTCGTAAGAGGAATTAGAACACCTATTATTAAAGAAGGTGATGATTTAGCTCGTATTGTAGTTGATTCAGTATTAAAAGCAAGTGAAAGTGAGAATTTTGAATTAGAAGATAGAGATGTAGTTGCAATTACTGAAGCAGTAGTAGGAATTAGTGAAGGTAATTTTGCAACATTAGATCAAATAGCAAAAGATATTAAAAATAAATTAAATACAGATCATTTAGGAATAGTATTTCCAATACTAAGTCGTAATAGATTTGCAGTTTTATTATCAGCTATGGCAAGATCTACAAAGAAAATTACATTACTTTCTAGTTATCCATCTGATGAAGTAGGTAATGATATTTTATATAAAGAAGATTTAAGAAAAAATAATGTTAATCCATCTTCTGATGTAATTAGTGAAGAAGAATATAAAGAAAAATATTCACACTTTAAACATTTATTTACTGGTGTAAATATGTATGAAGTTTATAGAGATTTAGTATTAAAAGAAGGCTGTGAATTTGAAATGGTATTTTCAAATAATCCAGAAACAATATTAAATTATACAAATACTGTAATTAATTGTGATATACATACTAGACTTGAAACTAAAGAAAGATTACAAAAAGCTGGCGCTAAAGTGTTAATGATGAGCGAAATATTAAATGAAAGTGTAGATGGAAGTGGATATTCACCATATGGACTTTTAGGAAGTAATCGTTCAACTGAAACAAGAGTTAAATTATTCCCAAGAACTGGAGATGTACTTGTAAATAAAGTACAAGAATTATTTAAAGAAAAAACTGGTAAGACAATTGAAGTAATGGTTTATGGAGATGGAGCATTTAAAGATCCAGTAGGAAAAATATGGGAACTAGCTGACCCAGTTGTAAGTCCTGCATATACTAAAGGACTTGAAGGTAGCCCAAATGAAATAAAACTTAAATACTTCTCTGAAAATCAATTTAAAGATTTACATGGTGAAGAATTAAATAATGCAATGAAAGAAGCAATTAAAGAAAAAGATAAAGAATTAAAAGGTACTATGGCTACTCAAGGAACTACTCCAAGAAGATATACAGATTTATTAGGAAGTCTTTGTGATTTAACAAGTGGTAGTGGAGATAAAGGAACACCAGTAGTATTAGTACAAAGGTATTTTACTAATTATAGTAATGATTAAGAAGATTTAATCTTCTTTTTTATTGATTTTTATAAATAAATAAAGTAATATATGTTCAGGTGTTTTTATATGGAAAAAGAAGAACAAATATTATCAGTAGTTAAAATATTTTTAAATATTTTTGATTTATATTTAAATGACAATTTAAATATTGTTGATAAAAATAATAAAAAAGTTGGCTCAATAATAATAGAAGATAGTAATACTATAATACAATGTACAACAAATTTAGGTAAACTATATGCAGATTATACTATTTATCATAATATAGATAATGATTATTTATTAAAATATAATAACAATATTAATTTTAAAATAGATGGCCCAATTAATATAAATGGAAATATGATAGTTAATTCAAATATAGATTTAAATAATCAAAAATCATGTAACGTGAATATTGCAATAAATTATATAGATAATAAAAATAATGAATCTTCTATAAAACTTATAAGTAATAAATCATTTATATTTGAATCTAAAAATATAGAATATAATGAACAAATAATAGTTAATCCATGGAGTATATTTGATAGATTTATATATCATTCTATTAAAAAAGGTAAATTTAATAGTAATTTAAATTCTTATTATAAAGAAAATGTAAATTATATAGAAAGAGATAAAAATAATGCATATTTAAAAACAGTTACAAAATTAATTGATAATTATAAAATTAGAAAATATGAAAATCAATTATATCATAAAGTACCAGATAAAGAATTAACAAAAGGTACTATTCAAAAAGGTTTATTAATGCAAAAAATAGATAAAACATATTCTAAAAAAATAAAAGAATTACAAAAACTATTTAATAAAAATAAAGTATTAATTTTTGATAATTTAATATCTGTTACATTTGATAAAACATCTCCACAAGAAATAAATCATTTATTTGCTACAGAAATAGAAAAAATAAAATATTATAATGAAGAAGATAATTTAACAGATGCAATTTTTAAAAATAAAAAGACACAAAAAAGAATATTAAAATAAATTTATTATTCTTTTTTGTTTGCGTATTTTAAGAAATAATTTATAATGATATAATTATATTAAAGGAGAAACTTATGAAAATAAATAAATTTAAAAAAGTTGGGAAAAATAAATATAAAGTTATATTTGATAATAATGAAATAACTTTATATGAAGATGTTATTTTAAAATACGATTTATTATTAATAAAAGATGTTGATATAGATTTACTTGATAAAATAATAGAAGAAAATAAATATTATGATGCTTATTATACTGCACTTAATTATATTGAAATTAAATTACGTTATAAAAAAGAAATAATATCATATTTGAAGAAAAAAGAATTTAGTGATGATTTAATTAATGAAGTAGTGAATAAATTAGAAGAATTAAAACTACTTAATAATAAAAATTATATAATAGCTTATACTAATGATAGAATAAATTTAAGTAGTGATGGGCCATATAAAATAAAAAAGTCACTATTAGAGTATGAATTTGATGAAGAAGATATAGATGAATATTTAAATACTATTGATGATAGTATATGGATAGAAAAATTAAATAAAATAGTTAATAAAAAGAAAAATTTAATGAAAAGTAAAAGTTATTATATGTTTATTACTAAAATGAAAAATGATTTATATAATTTAGGTTATGATAAATATATGATAGAAGAGATTCTTAAAAATATAGAATATAATTCAAATGCATTAGAAAAAGAAGCAGAAAAAGCAAAAAAGAAATTTAAAAATGATAAAACTAAAATAATTAATTCTCTTTTAAGAAAAGGTTTTGATTATGAAGATATAAAATCAATATTTAAAGATTAAAAAACTCACAATATTTTGTGAGTAATTTTTTTTAATTTAAACTAGTATCTTGACTAGAAACTAAATCATTAAAACTTTTTTCTAAATCAGTATCAACAAATTTCATTTTATTTTCTTCTCTTAATGCTTTTAATGCTTTAGCAGTAAATCCAGTTTCTAAAGCTATTTCTCTACCAATAGTAGTTCTAATTTCTTCTTTTAATTCATCTGTTAATTCTGGTTTATCATCTTGACTAGTTCTATATAAAATATGATATCCTTGACTAGATTTTACAGGGCTAGTTGTATAACTTCCATCTTTTAATCCAAGTAGTGCATCAAATACTTCACTTTCAACATCGTTAGTATTTACTTTTCCTAAACTACCACCATTATTAGCAGTTTCACTATCTTTAGAATATTCTTTAGCAGCTTGAGCAAAATCCTTTCCATCTTTTAATTCTTGAATTATATTTTTAGCTTTTTCAAGAGCTTTATTTTCAGCATCTTTCTTTTCATCATCACTAGCACTACTACTAACATCAATAGTAATTAAAATTTGACTAGCTTCAATATCTCCATATACTTCTTGTTCATAATAATCATTTAATTGTTTATCTGTTACACTTTCAATAGCATAATCTTCTGCCCATAAATTTCTTTTGTAATTAAGTGATAAATAATCTCTAAATGCACTATCATCTTTTACATTAAATGTTGAACTTATATAATCTTCATAATCATAACCATATTTCTTAGTTTCATCTTTTAGTTGTTTAATAGTTTGATTTATATATGTTTTTTCACTTTCTGTAGTTTCATATTTTTCTTTTAATAATTTAGAATCTATTAAATCCATAATCTTCTCAGCACCATAAGATTCTTTTAATTCTTTATACAATTCATCTACACTAATTCCACCATTTTCAAATGTAACTATTGCTTTTTCTCCATTATCAAGTTTTACATCTTTACAACCAGTTACTAATAATAAACATAGTGCTCCAAGTAATAACTTTTTCTTCATTTTAATTTCCTCCTAACTCTTAATATAATAGCAAATATAACATTAAAATACAAGTAATTATCATACACAAAAAATAAGTTTTAACATACTATAAGAGTGTAAAGATAAAAAAGGAGGAATGTTTTATGAATTCAGGATGCGGTTGTAATTCTTGTAATGGTAATGGAAATGGCATTGGTGGAGCAGCATTTGCACTAGTATTATTCATATTATTAGTAATCATACTAGGTGCTTTTATCTAGTTTAAGGAGGTGCAATTATATGTGTGGTAATTATCAAGGAGCTAATATATTCTTTATAATTTTAGTACTATTTATTCTTTTAGCTATAATTTTTGGCTTTGGAGGATGGTAGTAATATAAAAGAGAACATTTTCTCTTTTTATTTTGTCATTTTTTTGATAAAATAATTTAAGAGGTGAGTTTATGATAGATATTAAACTTATAAGAGAAAATAGAGAAGTAGTAAAAGAAAATATTAAAAAGAAATTTCAAGATGAAAAATTACCTTTAGTAGATGAAGTATTTGAACTTGATAGAGAATATCGTGAATGTAAATCAAAAGGTGATAATTTAAGAAGTGAAAAAAATAATTTAAGTTCCAAAATTGGTGAACTTATGAGAAATAAAAAAGTAGATGAAGCTAATAAAATAAAAGAAAATGTTTCTAAAATGCAAGATGAGATTACATCATTAGGAGAAAGAGAAGAAGAGTTAGAAGTTAAAATAAAAGAAATAATGATGGTTATTCCAAATATAATAGATGAAAGTGTACCAATTGGAAAAGATGATAGTGAAAATGTTGAAGTTGAAAAATTTGGTGAACCAATTGTTCCAAAGTATGAAATACCATATCATGCAGATATAATTGAAAGTTTAAATGGAATGGATAAAGATGCAGCAGGAAGAACTAGTGGACAAGGATTTTATTATCTTCTTGGTGATATAGCTAGACTTCATGAAGCAATGATAGCGTATGCAAGAGATTATATGATTGAAAAAGGATTTACTTATGCAATTCCACCATTTATGATTCATAGTGATGTAGTTACTGGTGTTATGTCTTTCCCTGAAATGGAAGCAATGATGTATAAAATTGAAGGAGAAGATTTATATTTAATTGGAACTAGTGAACACTCAATGATAGGTAGATTTAAAGATCAAATGTTAAAGAAAGAAGATTTACCAATTAGAATGACTTCATATTCACCATGTTTTAGAAAAGAAGGTGGATCTCATGGCTTAGAAGAAAGAGGTTTATATAGAGTTCATCAATTCGAGAAACAAGAAATGATTGTTTTATGTGAACCAGAAGATTCAATGAAATATTATAATGATATGTGGAAATATACAGTAGAAGTATTTAGAAATATGGATATTCCTGTAAGACAACTTGAATGTTGTAGTGGAGATCTAGCTGACTTAAAAGTTAAATCATGTGATATTGAAGCATGGAGTCCAAGACAACAAAAATATTTTGAAGTAGGATCTTGTTCTAATTTAGGGGATGCACAAGCAAGAAGACTTTCTATTAGAGTAAAAGGTGAGAATGGTAATTATTATTTACATACACTAAATAATACAGTACTAGCATCTCCTCGTGGACTTATTGCTTTAATTGAAAACAATTATCAAGAAGATGGATCAATTAAAATACCAAAAGTATTACAACCATATATGGGTGGTAAAAAAGTCATTAAGAAAGAGAATTAGTTCTCTTTTTTTATTCTTTTTACTATGTTATAATTATTATAATATAGGAGAAGTACAAAATGAAAAAGCTATTAAAAAAAGAACAAATACTTTTAGAAATTTTATCAGATATTTATATTTTTACTTTAATAATTATTTTTCCATTAATAGTTAATAAAACTGGTTTCTTTCATATATTGGAATGTAAATGGTATTCATTTGTACTTATCGCGACAACATATATTTTATTAAGCTTAATTATAGTATTATATTTTTTAATATTTAAAAAAGTAAATTATTTTAAAAAATATAAATTTTCTATTATACAGTATTTAGCTATTATATTTTTATTTGTAAATATTGTTTCTTGTTTTTTATCTCCTTTTTTAAATAAATATAATTTATTTATTGGAGTAGGTAGAGGTGAAGGATTAATAGTAACATCTTTATATATTTTATCTTTTTTATGTTTAACATTTTTTGCTAAATTTAAGAAAAAATATATTTTATATTTTTCTATTTCTTCAATACTTTTAAATTTAATAGCAATATTACAATATATTGGATTTAATCCATTTAATATGTATCAAAATGGTATAGGAACTCATAATGTAAGTTTTATGACAACAATTGGTAATATAGATTTTATATCAGCAATGTATACAATATTATTAACTATATCATTTAGTTCATTTATATTTTTAGAAGATAATAAAACATATGAAAAAATTATTCATTTATTATCAGTTTTAATGGGTTCATTTATATTTGGAATAATAAATGTTCAAAGTGGAAAAGTTGCATTTTTAGTAACATTAGTTATAATATTTCCATTTATAATTACAAATAATAAAAGACTATCTAGATTTTTAATTATGATATCAACAATATTATTATCTTATTGTATAAATATAATTATTAATCCAGAATATCATTATGATTTAAATAAGTTAGGACTTTATTTTCAATTTAATTATTTAGTTATTTTATTTTTAATAGTATGTAGTTTATTAATATATTTATCTTATATATTAAAAAATACTAAATATGATTTTTCTAATAATAAAAAAATAATAAGAAACTTTTATATATTAATAGTATCTTGTATTTTAATTGTAATAGTTTCTTTATATTTTATTGATTTTAAAAGTGGTATTTTATATGAAGTTCATGAATTATTACATGGAAACTTTGATGATGAATTTGGTACATATAGAATATTTCTATGGAAAAGATCATTAAAATTAATATTAGACTATCCAATACTTGGAACAGGTCCTGATAGCTTTGCTGTTAGATTTATGGCTAAATATACTAATGATATTATGGCAATTGGTCCTTTAACAATAAATGATACAGCAGCTAATGTTTATTTAACAATGACTGTTAATTTAGGAATTATAGGTTTATTAAATTATTTATCATTCTTATTTTATAATTTAAAAGAAGGAATTAAAAATATAAATAAATATTCTGTTGTTTTATTAATCGCTATTATTTGTTATATAACTCAAGATTTTTTCAATTTATCTGTAGTTATTGTAAGTCCATTATTTTGGGCATTGTTAGCTATTCATTATATTAGTTATAAGAATAAAAATACTTGAAAAATTAATCAATATAAGAGATAATTATTATTGTAGTAGGAGAGTGAAAAGTAGTGAATGATTATGAAAATAAAGTTTTAAAATATATATTAAGTGGTATTTTTATATTTGTTTTCGGAATATTTATAGGATATCAATTAGATAATAATGGAATTAAATCTATTCAAGGATATTTATTTAATTCTTTAACTAACGCGACTGATTCAAATGCAACAGATTCAAATGCTACTGATGCTAATGCTACTAATTCTAATGCTGAATGTTTTGATTGTGCAAATGCTAGTGATGATGTAATATATTTAAGTGATTTTTATTTAAAAGATACTGAAGTAAAATCTGGTGATAGATTAAATTTAGTTGTTGACACTTGTGGTGCTACTATAAGAGAAATAGTAGTAACTTTTAAAGATTATAGTAATGATAATATATTTAATGCTAGAGTAAAAGCAATTAATACTGACCCATACATTGAAGTACCATACAATATTTTTAGTGGTGAATATACAGTTAATGATGTTTTATTAATTGCTAATAATAGTGATGGAACAACATTTTCAAAACATTATAGTTATGATTCAGAAGATGATGAATATTATTGGGATTTTTATTATGAGACAGTAACAATTACTGTTCCAGAAAATAAAGTTCATTTAATAAATACATTTAATATTAAAAGTACTAATGCAATGGCAGGAGATAAAATTTATATAGATTATTCTTTATATGGATCTGAAAAATTAAAAAATTTATATTTAACTTTTGAAGAAATAAATAGTCATGATTCATTTTCTACAACAGTAAATTCATTAGATAGTTCACCATATTTCTATATACCTTCTAATGTTAAAAAAGGAAATTATGTATTATCAGAAATACTTGCATTATCAGCACATAATTCAATTTATGAAGATATTGATAAATTTAGTTATTCTATAAATGTAAATGGTGTTAATAGTAATAGCTTATATTATAATCTTCAAGATTTAGATTCAAAAACTATATCAGAATTATATAAAAATGATACAGATATTATTGTAAATGAAGGAATAATTAAAAAAGATGTATTTAATGCTATTAAAGGTAAAAATAAAAACTTAATAATTGAAAGCAATAATAATCAAATGGTATTTAATGGAAAAGATATAAAAAATGCAAAAGAAATAGATGCAGAATTTGAATCTACTAATGTAAAAGATTTTCCTAATATAGAAAATCATGTTAAAAATGGTGTAGTTTTAAATTTTGTAAATAATGGTGATTTACCAGGAAAAGCAACTATAAGAATAAAATCAACTGATACTATAAGTTCAATTTTAGAAAATAAAAAAATATATGTATATTATTATAATGAAGATAGTGATAATTTCTGTATAATTGATTCAAATATTAAATTAACAAAAGATGGATATTATGAATTTGAAATTACACATAATTCAAATTACTTATTAGTTAATTATAAATTAGATAGTTCTTTAGTTGTTGATAATAATGTTGTAACATTTCAAAAAAGTAAATTAATTAATATAGCATTAATATTAGGTGGATTCTTACTAGCAGTTATTGTTATAGTAGTTATTATAATAATACAAAAGAAAAATAAGAAAAAGAAACTTAATCCAGAAGAAACAAATAATGAAGTAAAAGAAGAAAAAAATAATACTTTAAATTAAAGTGTTATTTTCTTTTACAATATGAAATTATATAATTATCTATATCATTTATAAATCCACATTCAACAGTTTTATCACTACAATAAACTTTATTATTTTTAATTATAAATTCAACACTAAAAATATTATTTAAATTTGTTCCTTTCATTTTAAAATAAGCTTCTTTTAATGTATATATTTGAAATAATCTCTTTTCTATATCATTATTACTTTTTAATATATATTCTTTTTCTTTATTAGTAGCAAAATAATTAATAGTATTTAAATTAGTTTTTCTCACTTTTTCAATATCTATTCCAATTTCTTTATTTGATACTATAGTTATAATATAATCAAATGAATGACTTATATTAAAATATATATCTTTATCTTTTATATAAGATTTACCATAATTATTATAATTAAAATCTAAATTACTATAATTTAAATTATATAAATCTAAAAGTAAATCTTTTAATAATATTTCACCAATAATAGATAATAATTTTAATTTATTATTTTTATATTTATCTATTTTATCTTTTTTAAAATTATTTATTTTATTATAAAAACTTATTATTTCATCTTCATTATAATCATTAATTGTTTTGATTAAGTATTTCAATATAACACCTCTTATATAATTTAAATTAAAATTATTATTTGTGTCAATATTTTTAAATAAAATATTAAAAATAATATTAATATTTGATATAATAAATTTAATATATAGAAAGAAAGAGTAGTAAATATGAGTAGAAAACTTTTTTGTGATATTAGTCCAACAACTTATAAAATTTCAATGAAAAAAGAAATTATGTTAAGACACATAAAAGATTTTTTTAGTAGAGAAAAAATAGCTAAAACAAAGTCTAAAAAGGAACTATCAAATATAGTTAAAAGTCACACCTCTATACTTATAAGAAAACTAGCAGGAGTAGATTTAAAATTACAAGAAAATAAAGTTACTAATATTATGATTGCTTGTAATAAAATTAATGGAATAATAGTTCATCCTGGAGAAACATTTTCATATTGGAAAGTAGTTGGTCCAACCGGTAAAAAATATGGATATAAAAAAGGATTAGTTATTGGAAGAAAAGGATTATCTTCTGATTATGGTGGTGGATTATGTCAAATGGCTAATATGATACATTATTTAGTATTAAATAGTCCATTAGAAGTAACTGAATTACATCATCATTCAGATGCATTATTTCCAGATGATAGAAGACGAGTACCATTTGGGACAGGGACATCTGTAACATATAATAATGTAGATTATAGATTTAAAAATAATACTGATCAAGATGTTCAAATTTTAGTTTGGTGTGAAGGTGGAGAATTATGTGGAGAATTAAGGAGTGAAAGACCTTTTCCATGTAGATATAAATTAATAGAAGAAAATCATCATTTTGCAAAAGAAAATAATAAATATTATAGAATTTCTCAAGTATATAGAATAGTTATTGATAAAATGACAAATGAAGAATTATATAGAGAACTAATATTAGATAATCACTCAGAAGTTTTATATGATTATTCATTAATACCTAAAGATCAAATAAGAGATGATAAAAATGATAGAAAAAATAAAAGAAATAGTAAAAAGAAATCCAAATAATATAGCATATAAAATTAATAATGAAAGAATTACTTATAAAGAATTATGGAATAAAGCAACATACTATTCAGAATATTTAATTAATCAAGGAGTAGACCCTGTAATAATATATGGACATAAAAGTATTAGTATTTTGATATCTATATTATCTTGTATTATTTCTAATAGAACTTATATACCAATTGAAACATCTATGCCACTATATAGATTAAAAAAGATAATTAAAAGTACTAATACTTCTTTAATATTAACTGAAAATAAAATAAATTTAGATAATATATCTATTCATAATTTAAATGAATTAGAAAAATATAAAATTCATAAAGACAAAAATAACAATAATAATATAGTTTATATAATTTTTACATCTGGTTCTAGTGGAGAAGCTAAAGGTGTACCTATAAGTAAAGATAATTTAAATAATTTTATAAATTGGATTAGTAATTTAAAACCATTATGTGATTATAAAAATATTAATGTATTAAATCAAGCTAATTTTAATTTTGATTTGAGTGTTGCTGATTTATATTATTCATTATGTAATGGACATACATTAATATCATTTAATAGAGATAATAGTGAAGAAATATTTGATGTAATGAAAGAAATAAATGTTGCAGTTATGACACCTACATTTATGAAATATTGTTTATTAAATGAAGAATTCAATGAAAAAAATTACAAAAAGTTTAAATGTGTATATTTTTGTGGTGAACAATTAGAAAAAAAATTAGTAAATAAGTTATTTTTACATTTTCCAAATTTAAAAATAATAAATGCATATGGACCAACAGAAGCAACAAGTGCAGTTTCTGCTATTAGAATTACAAAAGATATGTTAATAAATGAGAAAAAATTATTACCAGTAGGTGAAACTCAAACTTTTGCAACTAATATAGAAATTATAGATAATGAAATAGTTTTAAAAGGAAAAAGTGTATTTAATGGTTATTTAAATAACTATACTCAAGGATATTATAAAGAAAATAATATTAATTGTTATAAAACAGGTGATATTGGATATATAGAAAATAATAAATTATATTGTATAGGTAGAAAAGATAATCAAATTAAATATAAAGGATATAGAATTGAACTTGAAGATATTGAATATAATATTAATTTAATAGATGAAGTAGAAGATTGTGCAGTAATAGCTAAATATAATGAAAATAATATTGTTAAAACAATAGTGGCATATGTTGTTTTAAAAAAAGATATTGATATAAAAATGAAATTAAAAAAATATTTACCAGATTATATGATACCAAAAACTATTAAAATAATTGATAAACTACCTGTTAATAAAAATGGTAAAATAGATAGAAGGGAATTAAGTAAATATGAATAAAATAGATGTCAAAAAATTATTATATGAAATATGTGAAGATAAAATGGTGTATGAAGATAATATTGATTTAGTAGAAAGTGGATTATTAGATTCTTATGCATTTATAGAACTTTTTTCTAAATTAGAAGATGAAGGTATAAGTTTGCAACCAACAAGAATTGATAGAACAAAATTAAGAACAGTTAAAGGTATTGAAGAATTAATAAATGAATTTAAAAAATAATTGATTTTATTTCAATAGTAATATAAAATATATTTTTACTAGGAGGGTTTTAAATGAATATTGATGAAGATAGAATGACTTATGATTTAATGTGTGCTATTAGTGAGTTTGCATGTAGACCAACTAAAAATATGATAGTAAATGATTATGCATCTTTAATATTTTTAAATCAAGCACTAGCTAAATTATTTAATAAATATTTTGTAATAGATAATATAATTAAAGATTATCATAGAGCACAAAAAATAAAAATAAGAGATAATCAAAACTCATTAAATAATTATTTAAATAATTTTTTTGAAAATAGAAAATTAATAAATGATATATCTACAAGCTATATAAAGAATTTTGATGAAAAACAAATACAAAAATATCAATATTTTAAAAATTTAAGACATTATAGTAAACAAGATTTTATTGATGTAATTCTATCTTACTATAGTACTTTTGGTAATAATATATATAATATTGTAAAAAAATATTTTGATGAAAATAGAATACAAACAGGATTTTCAATAAATGATTTAGAAAATTCAGGTGATGATTATTCTGGATTATATAGTTTTCTTACATTTTTACAAACAGGTTATATATTTGGTGAGCTTAGTGAATTAAGCACTATGAATGCTGGAATGTTAGTTCATGAACTAGGGCATGCAGTAGATTCTGAAACATTTATATTTCCACAACAAAAGAATATTAATATATTTGATGATTATTTATCAGAAATACCATCATTAACATTTGAATTTGGTTTTTATGATTATTTAGAAAAAAATCATATTGATATAATTGGTAGTAATATAATGAAAAATTTAAATTATATTAATTATTATTCATGGTTTAAAGTATTAAATTATGCATCATCTCTAAAAGAAATGATTATTAATACAGATGGAGATATAGAAATACCACAAGAAGAAATTGATTCAATAAATAAAATGATAGCTGATATAATTGATATTACTATTTATGAAGATGGTGAAGGTAATGTTTTAGATCAAGAATGTGTTATTCGTTTAAGAGACTCAATTATATATGCATTAGGTGGATACTTTGCAAGACATTTAAGTTTAATGATGAATGAAGATAATAAAGAATTTTTAAAAATATTTAATAATATTATTACATCTAGAAAAGAAGCAACATTTGAAGAAATAATTGAAAGAGCAGGTATTAATTTAGAAGACTTTATAAGTGGTAAATTAATTTATCCTAAAATTGATGAAGACACTTTAGTACTTAAAAATAGATTTGAGAAGAAGATATAATGTATTAATGTTATATCTTTTTTCATATAATTTATTATGAAAACATATTTAAAATATTTATTAGTTATATTTTTTACTGTATTTAGTTTTTATTATACAGATAAAGTTATTGAATTATCACAATATAATAATACGATTCTAGCATCTATTGAGAAGTATGCTGAAGATAATGATTATAAATGTATGGAAGGTTATATAAAAGAAGAAGGAATAGTTCTAGGACTAAGTGGTCTTATAGTTAATAAAAATAAGAGTTACTCAAATATGAAAGGTATTGGATTTAAAGAAGATTTAATTGAATATAAAAGTGATGAATGTATATTAAATAAAAAAGATAATTTAGATAAATATATTATTTCAGGTAATAAACATAAAAATAATATAAGCTTAGTAATAGATACAGATACATTTAATTATTATAATCAAATGATGAAAATTGCCAAGAGTGAAAATATTGAATTAAATACACTTGTAAATTTAAATAATATAAATAATATAGAAGATAAAACAAATATTTTATATAAAACTAATAGTAATGATATAAAAGAATTTAAGAAAAATATTTCTAACTTTTACTGTGTTAAAACAAATGATTTTGATATATTAAAATATTGTAAAAAAGAAAAATTAAATAGTATTAATATAATAAATTATATTGAATCAGATTTACTTATTAATACTAAAAAGATACTTGAAAATGGTTCAATTATATTTATAAAAGAAAATAATAAAAATTTAAATGAATTATTAACTACTATAAAATATATAAAAAGTAGGGGATATAATATAGTTAATATAGATACTCTTTTATCTTAATAGATTGTAATTTTACTCTAAAAACTATATAATTATTATAGTAGGTGGGTAATATGATTAAAAAGTATTATAAGAGTTTAAAATCAAACTTAAAAAAGTTACATAAGAATATATTAGTAGTTAAAAGTAAATGCAATAAAAATTATATTTTTATATTATTTGATATGTTATATTCAACAGTTAGATATGATGTAAATGATGAAGAATATAAATTTTTTGAATTTTATAATCTTGATAAAGATAAAAGAAATACTTACCTTACTAACTATAGACATGATAGATTACAAAAACATTTATATGATAAAAATATTACAAATATAATAAATGATAAAAATAAACTAATATTAAGATTTAAAGATATATTAAAAAGAGAAGTTTATAATATAAATGATTTAAGTTTTAAAGAATTTGAAGACCTTTCAAAAAGCAATGGAAAATTAATATGTAGAAGTGATAACAATTCATTTATTAAAACATATAAAATATTTGATGTTAAAAATTATAGAAGTCCTGCTTTTATGGCAGAAGATATAAGAAAAAATAAATTATTTATAATTGAAAAATATTTTGAAAATAATAAAACTTTATCTGAACTTAATAATGATTTAGTAGTTATTAATGTAGTTACTCTTTATAATAAAAGAAATGCTAATGTAATATCTTCAACAATAAAATTTAAAGATGGAAATAATATTATTAGTGGTTGTATTGATATTAAAAATAAAGTTATTTTAAGTACTTTAAAAGATGATAAATTTAACAATTATAAAAAAATAGATAATATTAAAGTCCCATATTTTGATAAAATATTAGATCTATCATTAAAATTAGCAAATGAACTTAGTGAAATAAAAGAAATCGAATGGAGTTTCTGTATAAATGGAAAAAATATTTATTTAATGGATGCATCTTTATGGAATGACTATGTATATTCACAATTACCAGATTATAGAAAAGTAGGATTAATTAAATATTATAATAGAATAAAATAAAAATAGGGTTAAATCATATTTTTAAATTTTTCCCTATTTTTTATTGTTGAATTTTTTAAAAGAGATGATGCACGAAGTAGAGTAGTTTTACCAAATTTATCATTTATTTTATCAATAATATCATAGTATTCATTTGTTTTGATTGAATTATCACTATCATTATCAAATAAACTAAGTTGTGTACATTTTTTATTTGATAGTTTAGAATAAGCAATTCCAACTTTTCTAATAGGTAAGTCTTCTATATTTTTATCATAAATATATTTTAATACTTCAAGTATTTTATCTTTATTATCTTCTTCTATATTTAAAGATATTGTTTCACTAAATTTTTTATAATAATCTCTTGAATATGATACGCTTAAATAAATTAATTTAGTAGTAAGATTCATACTTCTAAGTTTAGTATTTAACATATCATTCATTTCTTCAATTACTAAAAAAGCTTCATCAACTTTATAATCTCTATTTAATATTTGACTCATACTCATTGATTTATTCTTACCTTTATTATTTAAATCTTTTATAGTAGTAAAATCTATTCCATTAGCTTTACACCAAATGTCATTTCCCATAACATTACCAAATCTTTTAATATAAAAGTCTCGTGTATAATTATTTATATCTTTAATTTTTTTAATTCCAAGATTTGATAATTTATCTTGAAGTTTTTTACCAAGTCCCCATACTTCACTTATTGGTTCTATATTCCAAAGTTTATTTTCAATATCATCATATGTCCATTTAGCAATACAATCTTTATTATGTTTTGCTTCTATGTCCATTGCAACTTTAGCTAAAAATATATTTGGTCCAATACCTGCAGTTGAAGTAATACCTGTTCTTTTCTTTATTTCTTTCATCATCATAAGTGCAATTTCATAATCACTCATATTATAATATTTTAAATAATCTGTTATATCAATGAATACTTCATCAATAGAATATACATGTATATCTTCAATACTTACAAACTCTTTATAAATATCTAATACTTTTTTACTATATTCTTCATATAATTTCATTCTAGGTTTTGCATATATAATATTTATATTTTTAGGAAGCTCAAAAACTCTAATTCTATTTTTAACACCAATGTTTCTAAGATAGGGTGATACAGCAAGACACATGGCAGAGTTACCCCTAGTAGTATCAGCAACTACAAGTGGTACTTTAAATGGATCAAAACCTCTTTGTACACATTCGCAAGATGCAAAAAAACTTTTTAAATCAATACTAATAATATGTCTTTCTTTCATACAAACACCTTTTTGTAATTATATAATACTATACAAATAATTGTTTGTCAATTACATAAAATAAAAAAGTAGATGTCTACTTTTTTAATCTAAGTTCTATAATTTCACAATGATGTTTTTGTGGTTTCATATTTCTTAATTTTTGAATTTGTCTTGCTTTTGAACTATTATAAAGTCTATCTTCATTAAGTAGTGCACTAATAATATCTTCAATTGAAACTTCACTTCTATTATAATAAGCACTAATTGCATAAGCTTCTTTTAAAATATCAATTACCATTCTTGGATTACCAGATTTATCATTATAAGTTCTAAATTTATCTTGTGTTGATTCAATTAACCATTTAATTATCATATCTTTTTCTTCATCACTCATAAGTAATTTAGAATAACTAAATTTATTATAACTTGTAATTAAATTATCTAATATTTCATATATAACATCATTTGTAGGTTCACTTACTGAAATTTTTTTAAATCTAGTTTTATATGCTTCATCTTCATTTATATATTTTTGATATTCATTCTCAGTAGTAGAACCAATAATTCTAACTCTTCCTGTATCTAAATAAGGTTTTAATATTTCACTAACAGAATTTTCACTATTTTCGGTTTTTCCTGCTCCGATAGTTTGATGAATTTCATCTATAAATAAAAGTATATTTTTAGATTTACTAGCATCATTTAATATTTTTTCCATTTTTTCTTCAAGAGTACCAACATATTTAGTACCAGCAACAAGAGTACTTGTACTTATATTAAATATTCTTAAATTTTTAAGTTCATCAGGAACATCACCTTTTTGTATTCTATAAGCAAGTCCATTTACAATAGATGTTTTACCACATCCAGCACGACCTGTTAATATAATAGATTTATCTTTCTCAGGATATAATAAAATTTGTTCAATTCGTTTTAATATATCTTCACGTCCTACACTTGGATCTTTTAAATAATTTTCTTTTGTTAATTCATAACCATATTTATTTAAAGCAGATAAATTTAATTCATTATCATATTCAGTAGTATTTTCAATAGACTCATCATCTAAATTATTACTTTCACTTTCATTAATAATTACATAATTATCTGTATTTATATTTTTCATTTTATTTTGAAAATATTTTTTATCTTTTTCATCTACTATTAAAAATGATTCTTTAAATCTTTTATCTAATTTATATTTAGGATTTTTTTCTAAATTTTTTTCGTTTCTAAACTTTCTTAATTTATCAAAATTCTCTAAAGAACAATTCATTATTATATAATTACTTTTTAGTTTAATATTATATTCATTATCATTATATTTAAACACAATATTAAATTCTTCTTTATTATAATAAGAATCATATAAATAAGATAATATATCAATTTCATTTGAATTAATTATATGATTATTAATACTTATTATTTCTAAACTATTATCTTTTATATTTGATAAATCTAATTTTTCATTATTGTTAATATTTTCAATACTAATAATTAAATCATTATTTACATTTTTAAAATCATCAAATTTTAAATAATATTTATTATTATCTTTATATATAATAAATCCATTAAATACATTTATTGGAAATCTATCACTAAAACTTTCATTTATAACTTCAATATTATCAAAGAAATTAGCTAAATCCATATTAAATATATCATCTAATTCATCATATAAATACATAATTTTATCACTATCAATTTTATAGTTATATTTTAAAATATTATTAAATAAAGCAGATATTTCGCTATCTTCTAAACTATAATATATATTAATAGGAGTAATTTGTTTATAGAAATTATCATTTTTATTTATATATTTATCTTCAAATTCATTTTCAACATAATCACATAAATCATTAAAAACATTATCTAAATTAATTCTATCTATTTCTTCTATTGTAATTTCACTATTTAATATACTTGTAAATTTTGATTTTAAATTATTATCTTTAATAATAAATTTATTAAATAAGCTTTTACATGTAATACCATATTCTTTAAATTTATTTTTAATATTTTCATCAGTATTTAAAATTGCAAATAAAGAAGAGAAATATATAATTTCATCTGCATATAAATTTCTTATTATTTCTATATCTTTATTTTTATCATATTCATGAACTTTTATTTTAGATTCATTCTCATAAAAAAAGCTAGCAATTCTATTCATTATTATTAAATATCTTTTTGTTTCATTATTTAATTTTTTAAATATTTCGTTATTTTTCATGTTTAATTCTCCCATTAAATGAATTTATAATAGCATAATTTAATTTTTATTGTCAATTAAGTATTTAAAAAAAATAAATTTAATGTTATAATTTATATGAAAGAAAAATATTAGTAGTGGAGGTGAATTTAATGACTATTTTATCTATATGTGATAATCCTGATGTTTTATCAATGTTTAGAGTAATTAAAATATTATTAACTATAGTAAGAATTGTTGTACCAATTATGTTGATAATTTCATTAGCATTAGATTTCACTAAGGCAACAATAGACGGGAATAATGATTCATTAAAAAAAGCTAGCACTCTTGCAGTAACTAAAGCTATAGCTGCAATTCTTGTATTCTTTATACCTAATTTTGTTCATATAGTTGTAAATGTTGTAAGTGGAGATGATACATATGAACAATGTTTATCTGATGCAACTATTGAAAAAATAAGTGCTGGATATGAAACTCTAGCATCTAGTTATATGGATATGGTTAAAGAAAATTATAATGAATCATATTATAATCTTGCATTAAAAGCCGTTAATAAAATAAAAGATGAAGACTTAAAAAAAAAGAAATTAGATGAACTTAAAGATATAAAAGCAGTAATTGATGCTAAAAAATATATTGATATAGTAAGAAAATCTAAAAATACTACTGATTATGAAAATGCAGAAGCAGCAATTGAAAAAATTAAAGATGAAACAATAAAAAGTGAGTTGTCAAAAGAATTAGAAGAAATTTCTTATTCAATGACACAGTATATAGAAGAGTATAGTAGTAATGGACTTATAGCAAATGCGGCCGGTATGCCATATTATAATCAATGTGATTCAAGATGGGGTAATCATGCATATGATATTACTGCAGCATATACTGCAACACTTTGTTCATCATCTTGTGGTTATACATCATTTTCTATGGTAGCAAGTGGACTTAATCATGATATGTCAATAAATCCTTTAGGAGTTGTACAATTTTTTAGAGGCACTGCCCCTACACATAAAGGATATGGAGCAATGAGTGATGCTGAGCTTAGAGATGCAAATAAAGTAGGACATTTTAATTTAGTTCCAGAAGTATTATTTGGAAGATCAAGTGATATGAGTGAAACTAAAAAAGTTAAAATAATGACAGCTATTAATGCTGGAAAACCAGTTGTATTATTAACTCCAGGTCATTTTGTAGCACTAGCTCCTAGTGGTACTGGTAAAGTAGTATTATTAGATCCGTTTTATACTAATAAAAATGGAACATATACAGTAGATCAATTATATAGTAAAGTTGGAACATTTATGTATGCAGTTGCATATTCAAGAAAATAGTGTTAAGTACTTTAAAATAAGTACTTTTTTTATTGTATTTTTAATACTAATCATTTATAATATAGCTTATTAAAGAGGTAAAAAGGTATGAAAAATTTTATAGATCCATTTTTATATAATGTACCACACTTAGATATTCATGGATATGATAGAACAGGTGCAGTAGCAGTAATTAAAATATTTATTGATAATAATTTAAGAATAGATGAAAAGAAACTTGTAATTATTCATGGTAAAGGAGAAGGAATATTAAAAAGTGCAACTCATGAATATTTAAAGAAAGATAAAAGAGTTTTATCATTTAAAACAAATAATTTTAATGATGGAGAAACAATAGTTTATTTAAAGTGAGGAATTACATATGCAACAATATTTTAGTGTATCAAAAAAAGATAATACTTTATATTTAAATAATGATGAATTAAATCATATTAAAAATGTAATGAGAATGAAAGAAAATGATGAAGTAATTATCGTTTATGAAGATAAAAGTTATATTTGTACTTTAAATAAAGATTTATTATCTGCTAATATTAAGGAAGAATTTAAATCATTAAAAGACTCTAGTAAATTTATTGTATATGTTCCTTTATTAAGCGAAGATAAAATGAGTTTTATATTACAACATGGAACAGAACTTGGTATTACAGACTTTATAGTAGTAGAATATGAACATTGTAAATATAAGTTACCTAAAAAAGATTATGAAAAGAAACTTACTAGATGGAATAAAATAATTAAAGAAGCAAGTGAACAATCTTATAGAATTAAAAAACCATCTCTTGAAAAAATAATAAATGTTAAAGATATAGAAAGTATATGTAATGTAAATATATTGTGTTCACTTGACAAAAGTAACGTAAAACATATTTGTAAAGTATTAACAAGTAAAAATCTCAATGATACAATTAGTTTAGTATTTGGACCAGAAGGTGGACTATCTAAATCTGAAGAAGAAATGCTAGTAAAAAAAGGATTTATTAAAACATCTCTTGGTGAAAATGTACTTAGGACAGAGACAGTACCTTTGATGATAGCATCAATAATCAAATACTTAAAGGAAGAGTGATCAATATGAAATTTGATAAAATGTTAGATACATTTATTGAAGGAGATTATTTTATAATATTTTTAATACTTACAATTATTATATTAATAGTATTAATTCTTGCATTAATAAAATCAAGAAAAGATTATAATGAATTATTAATTGAATCAACTGAAAATAAAGATAATGAATTAAATCTATTTATAAGTGATAATGAAAATTTAAAACAAGAAGAACCTAAGAAAGAAGAAAATGATATCTTAGATGATTTAAATTCTCTTTATGCAACAACTGAAGAAGATATTATTAATGCAGAAGAACCACTTGTTAAACAAGTAGATATTAATAATATTAAAACATATGATGATGAAATAGATGAATATGAAAATAGTGAAGAAGAAAATGCAGTTATTTCAGCAGAAGAACTAGAAAAGAAAACTAGAGAAAGAATGGATGCACTTGGATTAACTGATAATCAAGCTGCAATTCAAAAATATGAAGAAGAGCAAGAAAATAAGGCAATTATAAGTTATGAACAACTATTAAAAAATGCATCAAATATAACATTATCATATAAAGATGAAACAAAAGAAAAAGGTTCACCTAAAATAAATAAAATTGAAGTAGAGCAAAAAGAAGTAGTTGGAACAGAAGTTTATTTGGAGGAAGAAGAATTCTTAAAAATATTAAAAGAATTTAGAATATCATTATGAAAACATTTTTAATAAAAACATTAGGCTGTAAAGTTAATTCTTATGAAAGTGAATTTATAAGAAATATACTTCTTGATAATGATTATATGGAAGTAGAAGATCATGCAGATATTTGTATTATAAATACATGTACTGTTACAAATACAGCTGATAATAAAAGTAAACAAGTTATTAATAATATAAAAAAGAATAATCCTAATAGCATAGTTGTTGCTATGGGATGTTTTTGCCAGTTTAAAAAAGATAATATTCTAGATTATATAGATGCAGATATTATTGTTGGTAATAAATATAAAAGTAAAATATTAGATTTATTAAATGAATTTGAAAAAAATAAAAAGAGAATAATTAAATTTGATGATATGGAAAAGTCTATATTTGAAGATATGGAAATAAAAAAATATGTTCATCATCATAGAGCATTTATTAAAGTAGAAGATGGATGTAATAATTTTTGTAGTTATTGTATAATTCCATATGTAAGGGGTAGAGTTAGAAGCAAAGATTTTAATAAATGTATTATGGAAATAAATGATTTATCATTATCTGGTGTTAAAGAAATAGTTTTATCAGGTATTCATACTGGTCAATATAATAGTGATGGTAAAAGACTATCTGATTTAATAAATAAAATATCTGAAAATGAATTAATTAAAAGAATAAGACTTTCATCAGTTGAAATAGTAGAGCTTGATGAAAAAATGATGGAAATAATAAAAAATAATAATAAATTTGTATCTCACTTACATATTCCACTTCAAGCAGGTAGTGATAAAGTACTAAAATTAATGAATAGAAGATATGATAAAAAATATTTTAAAGAAAAATGTGATGAAATTAGAAGTTATAGAAAAGATATAGCACTTTCTACTGATGTAATAGTTGGTTTTCCTGGTGAAACAGAAGATGATTTTAAAGAAACTTTAGATTTTTGTCGTGAAATTGGCTTTTCTAAAATACATGTTTTCCCATATTCTGATAGAAGTGGAACAGTAGCTTCTCGTATGGAAAATAAAATACCAGGAAATATTAAAAAAGATAGAGTACATAGATTAATTGAATTATCTAATACTTTAGAAAAAGAATATTTTAATAAATTCATTAATCATGAAGTAGAAGTATTAATAGAAGAATTAAAAGATGGATATTATTATGGTTTTACTGATAATTATATTCCACTTAAATTAAAAGGGGATTATAAAATTAATGAGATTTATAAAATAAAACTAACAAAAGAAGATATAAATTTTGATATGAATTAATAAAATAAGGTTAATTATTAAAAAAATGTTGATTATCAAATATATTTTTGATATAATTATCCTTGTAATTCAAATGGCGATGTAGCTCAGCTGGCTAGAGCATCTGGTTCATACCCAGGAGGTCGAGGGTTCGAATCCCCCCGTCGCTACCAAATTTATAGAAAACTCGAATAATACGAGTAAAATAGAGAACGTACTTGATAAAAGTACGTTTTTATGTTATTATGTATTTGTCAAAGAAATTTGCATAAAATAAAAAAGGAATACCTAATTTTGATGAGTTAGGTACTATCCTAAAATTATTTCAGTTTAGTACCGACTTATACAGTTGGTACTATTTTATTAATATGATTAAAATCACAATAATAAGGAGTATTATGATAGAGCAAAGATATTTCTCTGATTTTCTCATAATTTCACCTCCTTTCACTTTAAAAAGTAAAAGAGAATAGTACCTAAACTAACTAAGTATTCCTAAAATAATTATACCAAACAAATGTTTTTGATGCAATGCTTTTATATTAAATTTTGACAATTTAAGAAACACATTTGCTTACTATCAAAAAACTACTCTTAAACAGGGTAGTTTATTTTATCTTTTTTTAATTAATTTAGATACATCATTTGAATTTTCAGTTTTAGATTGTTCTGAGTTTTCTAATAATATTAAATCATAAAAATTAATACCACATTTATCATAAATTGACTTTATTTCATCAAGTGTAATATTTTCAGTATACCATTCAAAATATTTTTGATAATTTTTACTATTTTTAAATAATAATAAGCGTCCAGATACAGTAAATAAATCAATAATATCATTATCATTAACATCTGTATTTACTCTTTTGAATCCTAATCTTTCTAAATCTAATACATTATTTAAATTAGATACACTTTTATATGAGCAAGGACTTAAATTCAATTTCTTTTCTATATAATCTGTTAAATAAGATAAAACTTTAAATCCATCTTCACGACTCATTCCATCAGGAAGCATAAATGGTTTAAATGGCCAATCAATTACACCTATATTATTATCTGTTTTACCATACTGTTCACCAATTCTGTGATAATTAACATAGTGTAATCTATATATATTTTGATTTCCAATTTGATGATCTTCTAGTTCTGCTTCAAATTCATAATTTTTATTAGTAGTTTGAGATAAATCTGAGATTTTACTTTTTAATTTTTCTAAATTTTCTTTTAAACTCATCATAAAGTCCTCCTTTGCATGTATTATTTTATCATAAAAAACTATTATTTCAATGATTTATTACATATAAAAACTACTTTTAAGTAGTTCTATTTTTTTAATTTATAATAGTTGTATTCTAATACCTAAGACACCATATTGTTCTTGCTTTTCTTTTGTATAAAATTGTTCAAGATCTTTAATTAATTTTTCTTTTGTTATAGATTTATCAGCAAGAAGTGCAATATCAAAATCTTTTAACATATCTTCAAAATTATTATATCTTAATAAACCAATAACTTTAGCTTCAAAAAAATTATTTACTTGTGAATCATTTATAAATTTAATAGTGTCACCAAGAACTATTTTTTGTCTTTTCTCATCATATAATCTTATTTCAATTCTTTTAGTTCCATTAAGTATATAGTTATAATATTCAGGTTGTAATTTCATTTCGTATTTCATTTTATTTTCTCCTTTAAATTATTTTATCATAAATATAATATTATGGTAATATTAATTAAAGTAATATAAGTTATAATTGTTTGTTCATCAAATTTACACAAAAATTACACAAATTATTGTATACAAAAAAATTTAGTTGTATAATGTTTTTAGTGTGAAAAAATTTGTTAAAAGGAAGTTATAAAAATGTATAATGTAGTAGATTATTTAGAAAATACAACTAAAAAATATGGTAATAAAATAGCTATTATAGAAGAGAATAATAAAATAACTTATAATGATTTTAACAAATATTCTAAAGTAGTAGGATCATTTATAGGAAGTATAGTATTTAATGAACCAATTATAATATTTATGGATAAGGGAATAGATGCTTTAATTTCATTTTTTGGATGTATTTATGCAGGATGCTTTTATACTCTTATAAATCCAGAGCTTCCTAGTGTTAGAATAGATCATATTAAAGATACAATTAAATCTAAAATAGTAATTACTGATGATGAAAATTATGAATTAGCAAAAACTTATTTTAGTGATTTAACTATTAAAAAAATTAGTGAATTAAAAAAAGGTAAAATAAATAGTGAAATACTTGATAAATGTTATAGAAATCATATTGATACAGATCCTTTATATGTAAATTTCACATCAGGTTCTACTGGAGTACCAAAAGGAGTGGTAATATCACATAAAAGTGTAATTGATTTTATAGATGAATTTACAAAAACATTTAAGTTTAATAAAAATGATATAATTGCAAATCAAGCTCCATTTGATTTTGATGTTTCGGTAAAAGACATTTATTCAAGTATAAAAGTAGGAGCTACATTATTAATTGTACCTAAGAAATATTTTTCAAATCCATCTTTGCTTTTAGATTATTTGTGTGATAATAAAGTTACTACTATGACTTGGGCTGTGTCGGCACTTTGTTTAATTACAACTTTTCATGGACTTGATTATAAGGTTCCAGAAACTGTAAATAAAATATTATTTAGTGGTGAGGTAATGCCTTTAAAACATTTAAATATATGGATGCAACATTTACCAAAAACAAAGTTTGTAAATGTATATGGACCTACTGAAATAACATGTAATTGCCTATATCATATAGTTGATAGAAAAAGAGATTATAAAGATAAATTACCAGTAGGATTTCCTTTTAAAAATGAAAGAGTATTTTTATTAAATGATAAAGACGAAATAATAAAAGACAAAGATATTGTTGGTGAAATATGTGTATCAGGAACTTGTGTAGGACTTGGATACTATAATAATACTGAATCTACAAATAAAAGTTTTACTAAAAATCCAAATAATTCTAGTTATAGAGAAACAATATATAGAACAGGTGATTTAGGATATTATAATAACTTAGGTGAAATAATGTTTAATGGTAGAAAAGATTTTCAAATTAAATATTTGGGTCATAGAATAGAACTAGAAGAAATAGAAAAATCAATGATGGATATTGATGAAGTAAATCGTGGATGTGTAATATTTGATGAAGAAAAATCTAAATTATATGGGTTTTATATAGGAAATATAGATAGAAAAAATTTAAGTATTAAATTAAAAGAAACTTTACCAGTATTTATGATACCAACGAAACTTATACAATTAAATGAATTTCCACTTACTAAAAATGGAAAAATTGATAGAAAAAAATTAATGGGTGATTACAAATGAATTATGAAGAAATAGTTAAAAAATATAAAACACCATTATTTATATATAATATTGATACTTTAATTGATAGAATAAATTATTTAAAAAGTAAACTTACAGATAAATATGATTTAGTATATGCAGTAAAAGCAAATACATTTATAGCAAAATCTATAGAAAAATATGTATCTAGATATGAAATATGTAGTAATGGAGAATTTAATATATGTAATAATCTTAATATTGCTCATAATAAAATGGTTATATCTGGTGTTAATAAAGATTATGATTCAATTGATAATATGATTAAAAACTATGATATATTAAAATATACTATTGAATCTATTAATCAATTTAAATTATTAACTGAATTATCTAAAAAGTATAATAAACAAATACATGTATTAATAAGACTTACAAGTAATAATCAATTTGGTGTAAGTGAAGATGATTTTAAATGTATATTAAAAAATATAGATAATAATTATTTGTTATTAGATGGTATTGAATACTTTTCTGGTACTCAAAAAACAAAATTAGAAAGAATAGAAAAAGAAATAGATTATTTAATAGAATTTACAAATAATATTGAAAATGAATTTAATATAAACATTAATGAAATAGAATATGGAGTAGGTCTTCCTGTTTACTATTACCAAGGAGATACATTTAATGAAGATGAATTTTTAGATAAAGTTAAAACAATTTTAGATAAAATAACAAATAAAAAAGTAGTATTAGAACTTGGAAGAAGTATAGCTTCTTCTTGTGGAAGTTATTTAACAAGTGTAGTAGATATGAAAACAAGTAAATATGGAAATTATGTAATAGTAGATGGTGGGATAAATCATTTAGTATATTATGGTCAAACAATGGCTATGAAAATACCATATTATGAATTATTACCTAAAGTAAAAACAAAAGATGAAGAAACTTATAATATATGCGGTTCTCTTTGTACTATAAATGATTTTCTAGTTAAAAATATTAAAACAAGAAAGTTAAATATTAATGATATATTTGTATTTAAAAATACAGGTGCTTATTCAAGTACAGAAGGAATTAATTTATTTTTAAGTAGAGATTTACCTAAAATAGTATTAATAGAAAATAATAAATGTAAATTAGTTAGAAAAGATATTAAAACAAGTGATATAAATTTTCCAAATTATGATATAAAGGAGTGAAGTAAAAATGGAAAAATTAATTGAAATATTAGAAGGATTAAATCCAGAAGTAGACTTTAAAACATGTAATGATTTAGTAGATGGAAGACACTTAGATTCTCTTAGTATATTATCACTTATTAGTGAAATAGAAAGTGAATTTGATGTAGTAATACCAACTGTAGAAATAATACCAGAAAACTTTAATTCTGCTAAAAAAATATGGGAGCTAATAGAAAGATTAGAAGAAGATAACTAATGTCATACTTCTCATTAAAATATTTATTAGTATTTTTATTAGCTATAGTAGTTGTATATATTTTTACACCTAAAAAATTAAAAAGATTATTATTACTTCTAGCAAGTTATGCTTTATTTTTAAAAGTTAGTAAAAAGCTAGTAATATATTTATTATTATCAACACTATCTATTTATATATCTGGTTTATTATTTAAAAAAATAGATGATAAAAGAAATATAAAAATAAAAGGTGTTGATAAAGAAAAAAGAAAAGAAATTAAAGAGAAATATAAATCTAAAAAGAAAATAATTTTGATTTGCTGTATTCTTTTTAATGTGTCTTTTTTATTTATATTTAAATATTTAACTTTCTTTACTAATATAATTAATATAATATTTAGTAGTGATATAAAGGTATTAAAATTATTAGCTCCAATGGGAATATCTTTTTATACTCTAAGTGCATTATCATATTTAATTGATGTATATAATGAAAAACAAGAAGCAGAAAAAAATATAGTAAAAATAATGTTATATTTATCATTCTTTCCAACTATACTTGAAGGTCCTATACTAAAATATAGTGATGTTAAAGATGAATTTGAAAAGAAATCAAAAGTAACATATAAAAATTTTTGTTTTGGAGTTCAACGAATTCTTTATGGACTTTTTAAAAAATTCTTAATCGCAGATAGACTTAATATGTTTGTAAAACTTGTTTTTGATAATTATACAAATTATAATGGTTCAACAATATTATTAGGTGCATTATTCTATACAATATTACTTTATATGGAATTTTCTGGAACAATGGATGTAGTAATAGGATCAGCAGAAATTTTTGATATAAAATTACCTGAGAATTTTAAACAACCATTCTTTTCAAAAAATATATCTGAATTTTGGTCAAGATGGCATATTACATTAGGATTATGGTTTAAAAATTATATATTTTATCCTGTATCATTATCAAAACCAGTTAAAAAATTAACAACATTTTTAAGAAATAAAATAAATGCAAGATTTTCAGTAATTGTAATGAGTGCAATATCTTTATTTGCAGTATGGTCATTAAATGGATTATGGCATGGAGCAGGATTTACTTATATTGCATTTGGATATTATCATTTTATATTAATATTACTTGGAAATATATTTGAACCATTAATAGTAAAAATATTAAATAAATTAAAAATATCTAGACAAAATAAAGTATATAAATTTTTACAAATAATTAAGACATCATTCTTAGTAGTATTAGGTGAGTTAATATTTAGAGCTAAAGATTTAACTACCGCGATAGGTATGTTAAAAAGTATATTTACAAACTTTAATATTACTAAAATAAATTTCTTATTAGGAATGGATAGTAAAGATTATATAGTATTAATTATATCAATTATAATTGTATTTATAATTAGCATATTAAAAGAGAAAAATATTAATGTAAGAGAAAAAATAAGTGAAAAACATATAGTAATTAGATGGATAATTTATTATGCATTAATTCTTGGCATTATAGTATTTGGTGCTTATGGACCTGGATATGATCCAGTAGAACCAATATATGCAGATTTTTAGGTGAGTGTATGAAAAACGTATTAAAAAGTATAATATTTATGACAATATTATTAATTTTATATGAAATTATATCATATTCATTAATTACAAATAAAGAAAATATAGAAAAATATGGTATAAGAGTAGTATCTAATAATGCAATATTAACTGAAGAAAAAAATACTATTGATGTAGTAGCAATAGGGGATAGTTTAATTTATTCATCTATTTCTCCAATGATAATATGGAATAATTATGGATATACTGTATTTGATCTTGCATCTGCTGCTCAAGTAATAAATGATTCATATAAAGATTTAGAGTATGCAGTTGATACACAAAATCCAAAAGTAGTTATATTTGAAGCAGATGTTTTATTTAGAAATCCTAAAAAAGTACCATGGTATTATAAATTTACAAAATTAGAAAATTATTTTTCTTTATTCAATCATCATAATAATTGGAAAATATATTTATTTAATTTTTTAAAAACTGATACAACAAATAATATATTTAAAGGATTTAAATATATAAATAAGACTGTATCAGCAAAAGAAAAAGATTATATGAAAAAAACGGATAAAAAGACAAAAATACCAGAAAATAATATTAAATATTTTGAAGAAATGAAAAAAATATGTGATGAAAATAATATAAAATTAATTATTATGAGTTTTCCAAATATGAGAAGATGGAACTATTCAAAACATGAAGCAACTTTAGAATTATCAAAAAAATATAATTTAGAATTTATTGATTTTAATACAGAAACAGATATATTAAATATAGATTGGAAAACTGAATCAAGAGATGGTGGTGGTCACTTAAATTATGTTGGTGCTACTAAAGCTTCTAATTATGTAGGGGAATATTTGAAAAAAAATAATCTTGTAGAAGATCATAGAAAAGATAGTAAATATAATAGTTGGAATGAAGCTTATAAACAATATGAATATAAATTAAAAAATAATTAATACTGAAGATATAGCATAATCTTTATCATGAGATATAGAAACAGATATATTTTTGATTTCTATATCTTTTTTTATATCATTATGTAAAACTATATAAGGATCACTATTTTCATTATGCAATACTTCTATATCTTTAATATTATAGTCATTAATACCTTTTTTAATAGATTTTAAAAAAGCTTCTTTACTTGCATATATTCCAGCAATAGTATCTAACTTATTTTTATTTTTAGAATTAATATATTCTATTTCATTTAAAGTAAAACATCTATTCATAAAATTTTCATTATTAATAAGTTTTTCAAATCTTTTTATATAAACAATATCTATTCCATTTGACATAATAATTCACCTGTAAAAATTATAGCATAAATTAAATATTATGTTTATTTTATTTAAAAAGTATGTTATAATATCATAACTTGATTAAAGGGGAGAATTATAATGAAATTATTTGAATTTATTAATAAAACATCTTTATATTTAAAAGAAACTGAAGAAGAGTTAATAGACTATTTAAATACTAGAATATATAATAAAAATATTTGTAGTAAAGATGAACTTAAAAGTTTAGATGAATTAATAAATAATGTTATATCTAATGTAAGTATAGGATTGAAAAGTAAAAGTAAAATTTTACATAAAATATCAGATTTATATATAATGTCAGTTAGTATGACAGATTATAATATAATTAAATCTAAGAAATTTTTTTATTATAATTCAATGGATATTATAGATTATTTAACAATATTATTAAAAGATTGTCCTAATATATTTGAAACAAATATTTTATATAAAATATTATATAAATATTTAGAAGATTATGCAGATATTAATGAATTAATAAATGTATTATATGAATATAAAGATAAAATAGGTGAAGATAAAATAAATGAGTATGTAGATTATATAACTAAATCTTCATTTACTATTATTTGTAATAAAATATTAAAAGAATTAGATAATGATATAATAAGTATTGATGTAATACTTAAAAACTTAGATTTATTATCTAATATTAATTTAAATTATCATTCACCAAAAAGAATACTTTTATTAAAAGAAGTAATAAATAAAATAAATATAAAAAAAGAGTTAGATTATTTTGTAGAAGAAGATGGAAATAAAATAATTAATAAAATTGATAATATATTGAAAAATATAGATAGAGATTATAATAAGAATGAAAAAATAAAACATTCTATTGAAAATGGAAATATTGATATAAGAAGAACTCAAGCATATTTTGAAAATATTAATTATCCACAAGATGGATATAAAATTGTTCAAAATGAAAAAATAATTACAATTAATAAAAATATATATAATAAAAATGCTGCTTTTTGTATAAGAAAAGATGGAGATAATTATTTATTAAAAGTATATATAACAGATGTACCAACTTTTCTAGCTAATAATAGACAAATAGCAATGAATGCTTATAAAAAAGGTGAAAACATGTATTTAAATGATAAAGATAAATCTTTATTAATACCAATGTTACCATTATTTTTAATAAAGAAAAATTTATCTTTAAATATGTATTATAATAAAAAAGCAATTGAATTTTCTTTTGTAATAGATAAAAATGGAAATGTAATATCTAAAAATGTAGATAAAAAGTTTTTTAAAATAGGTCATGACTTAAATATAGAAGATACAAAAAATATAATAAATAGTAATGAAGATAGTTTACTTAGATATTGTTTAAGAAATTATTATGAATTATGTAAAATAATTTCTTTGTCAAATAATTCAAATATTAATGATAATACACTAGTTAATTTGCCCTTAAAATTAGTAGATGATTGTGTATCAAAAGATTTAAATTTAGGTATTTTTAGAGATAAAAATAAATATACAAAAGAAAATACGGGTATATTATTTTCATCAACTCCATTATCAAAATATTGTTGTAATATAAATTTAACTTTATTTTTAGAAAATAATGGAATACATATATGTGATGAAAAAGATTTAATATATATAGAAGATCATATTGATGATATTATTAAACATTTAAATAATAGAGAAGAAATAAAAGATTTTGTTTCAAAAAATTATGATTTTTGTAAAAAATATGTTATATAATTGACAATAATTATTTTAAAGTTTATAATTTTTATAGTTCACAGGAGGATGTAAAAATGGACTTTAAAGATAAAGTAGTAATTGTAACTGGTGGTACAAGAGGTATAGGTCTTGAAACAGTAAAAGTATTTTACAAATATAATGCAAATGTAGTATTATTTGGATCTAAAAAAGAAAGTGTAGAAGAATGTGTTAATAAATTAAAAGAAGAAGGTATTATAGTTTCAGGATATTATCCTAATTTAAATAATTATGAAGAAGTAAATAATATAATAAAAAAAGTATATGAAAAATATGGACATATAGATGTTCTTGTAAATAATGTAGGAATATCTGATAATAAAAAGATTGATGATGTTAGTAGTGCTGATTTTTTAAAAATTATGAATATAAATATAAATTCAATGTTTAATACTTCTAAATCAGTAATTCCATATATGAAAGAACAAAAATCAGGTGTAATATTAAATGCAAGTTCTATGGTAAGTATTTATGGTCAACCAAGTGGGATAGGATATCCTACTAGTAAAAGTGCTGTTAATGGATTTACTAAATCACTTGCAAGAGAACTTGCACCATTCAATATAAGAGTAAATGCAGTTGCTCCTGGAATTATAAAAACTGATATGTTAAAGAATTTAAGTGAAGATATTATTAAACCATTAATTGATAATATACCACTTGGTAGAATAGGTATGCCTTCTGATATAGCTAATGCATATTTATTCTTAGCAAGTGACTTAGCAAGTTATATTACAGGTGTTGTTTTACAAGTAGATGGATGTGCTAAAAATTAGCAAACAAAAAGAACAATCGAAATTGTTCTTTTTTAATCTCTTTCTTTAAATGAATGAATTATATTTCCTGTTTCTGCATTAATATAAAATTCATATTCATAATTATTAGAATCAAAGTCTACTTCATATACATATTGATTATATTTATAATCAAATTCTATACTTATGTCATATACATCACTACTACTAAAATTAAGATTTTTAAGTGCTATATCTAATGCTTCTTCTTTTGTTATATATTTTGTATTGTTATTATTAGTTTGATTGTTGTTTTGTTGATTATCATTTATTTGTTGATTATCATTAACTTGATTATTATTTTGATTATCAACATTAGTATTGTTATTATTAGAATTATTACCATTTACATAACCATTATTATAGTTATCATACATATCATCATATTTATCAAATTTTTCTAATACTATTGCAATAATAGTTACAAGTAATACAATTATAAATATTAATGCAAGAATTACTATTTTATATGGTATTTCATCTTTTTTCTCAACTTCTAATTCTTTATTTTCTTTTTTTATTTCCTTTTTACTCATTTTATTCTCCTTTCTTATGTAATAATTATAGCATAATATTTTTCTTTTAATCAATATAATTTAATGATATAATTTTATTAGTGATTATATGAATAGAAAAGTATTAATTATAAGTTTAATATTAATAATTATAATTTTATCTATATTTTTAATATTTAATAAAAAACAGAATATAGAAGTAAATAATAATATAGAAGAAAATACAAATGAAAGTGAAGATAATATGGATAAGATAAAATTAAAAGTAAATAATATTGAATATGAAATATTACTTGAAAATAATGATACAGTAAAAGATTTAATAAATTTATTGCCACTTAATATTAATATGAGTGAACTTAATGGAAATGAAAAATATTATTATTTAGATAATAGTATTAGAAGTAATCCTAGTAAAGTTGGTAAAATTAATACTGGTGATATTATGTTATATGGTAATGATTGTATAGTTATATTTTATGAATCATTTAATACAAGTTATTCTTATACTAGAATAGGAAAGATTGTAGATAGTAGTAATTTAAAAGAAAACTTAGGTTCTAGTAATGTAAATGTAGTATTTGAAAAATAAATAAAAATAATTTATAATAAAATAAGAAAGGAAAATAAAATTATGGAAAAATCAAAAGTTTATTTTACAAAAGAATTAACTCCTGAAGCTGTAGTTAAAATGTATGAGTCTTTAGGTATTGAATTAAAAAGAAAAGTAGCAGTAAAAGTACATTCTGGTGAAAGAGGAAATCAAAATTATTTAAAACCAGAATTCTTAAAGCCAATGATTGATCATGTAAATGGTACAGTAGTAGAATGTAATACTGCTTATGATGGAGCAAGAGATACAACAGAAAAACATATAAAATTAATGGAAGAGCATGAATGGAGTAAATATTTTAATGTAGATATAATGGATTCAAAAGAAGAATTAGAACTTGAAATTCCAAATGGAAAAGTACTTAAGAAAAATTATGTTGGAAAAAATATTGAAAATTATGATTCTATGTTAGTATTATCTCACTTTAAAGGTCATCCAATGGGTGGATATGGTGGAGCTTTAAAACAATTATCAATTGGGGTTGCATCAGGTCATGGTAAAAGATATATTCACTGTTGTGGAAATGATGGAAGTTATGAAGATATGTTTAATCAAAATCAAGAAAGATTTTTAGAATCAATGGCAGATGCAGCATCTTCTGTAGCAAAATATTTTGAAGGAAATATTGCATATATTAATATAATGTGTAATATGTCTGTTGATTGTGATTGTTGTAATGTAGCAGAAGATCCATGTATGAAAGATATTGGTATTTTAGCTTCATTAGATCCAATAGCAATAGATCAAGCTTGTATTGATTTGGTAAAGAGTTCAGATGATCCTGGACGTGATCATTTACTTGAAAGAATTAATTCAAGAAAAGGTACTCATACTATAGATGCCGCTTATGATTTAGAATTTGGAAATAAGGAATATGAATTAATTGAATTATAGTGATTTAGTACTATTTTCTTGACAAAATAGGCAAAAAGTGGTATAATGTTAAACAGTTGAAGGGGAGTAGTTCTAAAGTTTAATTCGTCATTACGATATAAAATATCCGGATTAAACAGTAACTTTGTTATTGAACAAGACTTTCACAGTAATTGTGGGGTCTTGTTTTCTTTTACCTCACAATAAATAAGGGGGGATATATATGAAGAAAAGAAAATTTTATTTAGCTTCTGCTATACTTAAAAGAAGGGAGATTGTTGAATTATATGACAAATATGAAACATTTGGAGAAATAGATTATTATATATATGTTTCAAATAAAAAAGTACTTGTTTATAGTGAAACAGATGAAAATGGTAAAGAAGTTTTCTATCATTATCCAAGTGGTAAAGAAGTTTATGAAAGAAACTTTGATTCATCATATACTACTGATAATTCATATTGTTATACTTTCAATTATACAGATAGTATTAGTTTAGTAGATAAATTTGCTAAAAGACCATTTAAAGAAAGAGATTATTTAGGATACTTTGTTCCTATTCATGAATACTTTGGATTTAATACAGAAATAACTTCAACAGGATTAGCAGTTGCATTATTAAACTATGCTAACTTAAATAAATCTGGTTATACATTATTATCAATGAATAAAGAAGAAGCTAAAAAACAAATTGATGCTATTAAAAATAAAAATACAGAAGAAGAACAAAAACAATTAAAACTAAAATAACTATTTCTAATATCAGAGTAAGTCAAAATATGACTTACTTTTTTAATTTATCATAATATTATTAATGATAAGTAAAATAAAAAATTAATATTTGTAGTAGAATTGAAGATAATTCTAGTTATCTATTATAATGAAAGTTATTGTAATAAAAATAGTGAAATACTCTTGAAATGTATGAAGATTATTAATATACATAAGTGAAGTAATACTATACAAATTAATTTGACAAAATACATAAATAATGTTATTATGAATACATCAAGGAAACTTGAATAAAATAAAAAAGGAACATTTAGCTTATTGCTAAAATGTCTACCTTAATGCGATAGACATTTAGTCTATAAAGAATAGACTAAGTGTCATTTTTTTATTACAATTATCAAAATGATAATTAAAAATAAAATGATAATTATGAGCTTTAGAATTTTGATCAAAAAAGTCTTAGTTTTCATATTATCAAACCTCCTTTCTAAAAAAAGAAGGTAGACACTTTAGCACTAAATATTCCTTAATATTAATTATAAATGATAATTTATACTAAGTAAAGTAAAACTATACATTTTTATTGACAAAAATACATTAATAATGATATTATGAATATATCAAGGATACCTTGATATAAAATGTCTACCTAAAATTGGAATAGACATTTAGTCTTTAATTATGATATGAGCCCTGTTTCTTGAATAAAAAAGGAATGGGGCTTATATCATTATGTACTATTTATTATGAAGTCTTCTACAAGACTATTTTTTACTTTTAAAAACAATTGATTAATTTTTGAATATATAGTAAACTTTAAATATAAGGAAAGTAAAGGAGAAAAATTATGAAAAAATTTAAAAAACTAGTGCTTTTATCATTTGCTTGTTTAATGGTTTTAACTTTAAGTGCATGTGGTAGTAAAAATGTAGAAGAAAGTTTAGATGAAATAGTTAATAAGTTAACTGCTGGTGTAGATGATGAAATGAAATCTAGATTAGAAAATCGTGAAATCACAGCTGAAAATATTAATCAATTTGTAGGAACTAGTGACATTAAATTTACAGAAGGACTTGCACAAGAACATATGACAGGTTCTGTTGCATATTCAGTAGTTTTATTAAGAGTAGAAGATAGTGATGTTGAAAGTGTTAAAACTAAAATTAAAGAAAATATAGATCCTAGAAAATGGATTTGTGTTGGAGTGGAGCCAGAGAATGTTATTATTAAAAATAAAGGTAATTTAATAATTGCAATAGTGGTTGAAAACGAAGAATATAGAAATTCTATTTCAAAAGCGTTTGATAATTTATAAGAGTTTTAAAACTCTTTTTTTAGGAGAAATTTATGATATTTTCTAGTATAACATTTATATATTATTTTTTACCAATTTTATTACTAATATATTTTATAGTATCAAGTAAATACAAAAATCTAGTATTACTATTTTTTAGTTTATTATTTTATTTTTTAGGAGAGCCTAAATATATAATAATATTAATACTATCTTGTATTATTAATTATTATATAAGTAAACTAATAGAAAAAAGAAAACACAAAAAATTATATTTAATTATCGGACTTACTTATAACATATTACAATTATTAATATTTAAATATACTGATTTTTTCATATCAAATATAAATACAATATTTAAAACAAATTTTAGTTATTTATATTTAGTAATGCCTATAGGAATAAGTTTTTTTACATTTCAAGCAATTAGTTATATAGTAGATGTGTATAATAAAAAACATAAAAGTGCAGATACTTTAATTACATTTATGACTTATTTATGCTTATTTCCACAGTTGATTGCAGGACCAATAGTAAGATATAGTAATGTAGAAAAAGAATTAAAAAGTAGAACTCATACATTTGATAAAACAAGTGAAGGAATTAAAAGATTTATAATAGGTTTATCTAAAAAAGTATTACTTGCTAATGTATTAGGTGAATTTTCAAAATCAATAATTACTGAAACAGTAGTATCTTCTTGGTTAAAACCAATTAGTTTTACACTACAAATATATTTTGATTTTAGTGGATACTCAGATATGGCAATTGGACTTGGATTAATATTTGGATTTAGATTCTTAGAAAACTTTAATTACCCATTAATAGCATCTTCAATCACAGATTTTTGGAGAAGATGGCATATATCACTATCATCTTGGTTTAGAGATTATGTATATATACCATTAGGAGGAAATAGAGTAAGTAAATTAAAATGGATAAGAAATATATTTATAGTATGGTTTTTAACAGGATTTTGGCATGGAGATAGTTGGAATTTTATAATATGGGGACTTTATTTTGGAGTATTACTAATAATTGAAAAATTATTCTTAGGTAAACATTTAGAAAAAACTAAAATATTCAAATATATTTACACAAGTATTATAGTTATAATTAGTTTTCTAATATTTAATTCAAATAGTGTAAGTGAAATATTTATAAGTTTAAAAAATATGTTTTTCCTAAATAATATTCCATTTATTAATAATGAAACAATATATTATTTAAAAAGTTATTTAATCATATTTATAATATCTATATTTTCAGCAACACCATTACTTAAAAACATAATAAAGAAACTTTCAAATACTAAATTTAAAAACATTATAAATATTTTAGAAGTAATAACATTAATAACTTTACTTACTATAACTACTGCATTTTTAATAGATGAATCATTTAATCCATTTTTATATTTTATATTTTAAGGAGAACTTATGAAAAATAAAATTATAACAATTATATTTATAATTTATATATTTACTTTTTCAATACTTGGAATAGTTTTAAAAGATGAACTTATTAGTAAAAGTGAAAGAAGAAAATTAAAAACATTTCCAGAATTTACTTTTACAAGTGAATATATTACTAATTTAGATAAATACTTTTTAGATCATTTTCCATATAGAGATAATTTTAGAAGTTTAAAAGCAAATTTAAATTATAAAATATTTAGAAAATTAGATAATAATAGTATTTATTTAAAAGATAATTATATATTTAAATCAAACTATCCAACAAACATGGATTCAATAAAATATTTTATAGATAAAACAAATGAAGTAAAAGATAAATTTAGTGAAAATAATAATGTTTATATGTTAATTATTCCTGATAAAAATTATTATTTAAAAGATAAAGATTTCTTACAAATAGATTATGATTATATTTATAATGAAATAAATAAATTAAATATTAATAACATTGATATTAGAAATATAATGAATTTAAATGATTATTATGAAACAGATACCCATTGGAAACAAGAAAATTTAGATAAAGTAGTAAAAGAAATTACAAATAAAATGAATTTATCTTATGAAAATATTAATTATAAAAAGAATACTTTTAATAATTTTTATGGTGTTTATTATGGAGAGTCAGCAATTAATAGAAGTCCTGAGAGTCTTACATATTTAACTAATGAAACTATTGATAATTCAAATGTATATTATTTAGAAAATGATACTTTAAATAAAGTTTATAACAAAGATAAATTAAATAATTTAGATAGTTATGATGTTTATTTAGATGGCGCTAGTGCTTATATTGAAATATATAATGAAAATGCAAGTAGTGATAGAGAACTTATAATATTTAGAGATTCATTTGGAAGTAGTTTAACACCACTTCTAATTAATTATTATAAAAAGATTACTATTATTGATAATAGATATATAAATAGTGATAATTATTTAAATTATGTTAATTTTACTAATCAAGATATATTATTTTTATATAGTACACTTATAGTAAATAATAGTTATACATTAAAAGGATAGTAATATAAATGTTAAAATTAATATTAATGATTGATAAAAATTTAAAAAAGATATAAAATTTAATTAGAGAATTATAAGAAAGGAAATTTAATATTATGAAAAAGTTAGTTGTTTATTTTTCAGCAAGTGGAGTTACTAAGAAAGTAGCAGAAAGTTTAAAAGAAAAAATTAATGCAGATATTTTTGAAATAAAACCAGTAAATGAATATACTACTGAAGACTTAGATTGGACAAATGGAAGTAGTAGATGTTCTATTGAAACTAAAGATAAAACTAGTAGACCAGAAATTAAAGAAAAACTAGATTCAATTAAAGAATATGATACTATTTATATAGGATTTCCTATTTGGTGGTATGTGTGTCCACATATTATAAATACTTTTATAGAAAGTTATGATTTTACTAAAAAAACTGTTAGAGTATTTTGTACATCAGGATCTAGTGGAATAGATGAAGCACTTGATGATTTAAGAAAAACATATCCAAATATTAATTTTAAGGATGGTAGAAGAATAGGCAGAATAGAAGAATTAGATACTTGGATTTAGGTAGGTGATTATATTGAAAAAAACTTTCATAGAAATTTGTGCATTTATTTTAGTACTTATTTTAGTAATTAGTGTAATAACAATTGTAAATGATAAAAAAAGTACTAATGAAAATGAAGCTAAAGATGTATTAGATGATGCTGAAAACAACTCAAATTTACCTGCTACAAATAATAAAATATTAGTTGCATATTTCTCAAGACCAGGTGGTAACTATAATGTAGGTAATGTTGAAATAGGTAATACTGCTTTAATGGCATCATATATAGTTGAATATTTAGACGCTTCATCATTTGAAATATTACCAGTTAATGCATATTCTCAAGATTATTCAACTGCTTTAGAAGAAGCAAGTAAAGAAAAAGAACAAAATGCACGACCAGCAATTAAAAATGAACCTACTAATTTAGAAAGTTATGATACAATATTTATTGGCTATCCAATATGGCATGGAGATTTACCTATGATTATGTATACGTTCTTAGAAAATTATAATTTTGATGGTAAAAAGATAATACCATTTAATACCCATGAAGGATCTGGTTCTGCAGGAACATTTGAAACAATAAAAAATAAATTAATAAATTCAAATGTTAATACAAATGGACTTTCAATTAAAGGTAGTATTGCAAGAACAGAAGAAGGTAAAGAAGAAACAATAAAATGGTTAAAATCAATAGGATATTAAGTCTAGTTTATTAAAACTAGATTTTTAATTTACATAAAATTTACATATTTAATTTCAATTAAATTATCGATATGATAAAATAAACTAAGACATTAAATTGGGAGGTTATAATGGATATCGATTATTTAAAGAAATTAAAATCAGAGATTAGCAAATTAAGTGATGAAGAATTAAAGAAAAGAGATTTATATTTAAAGAAATTAGCATCAGGTGAATTACAAGGTCCACCTGTAGGATATATGAGTATAGATAAGCCATGGTTAAAATATTATGATGATAGTAGTATTATGTTAGATTTTAAACCTATGTCTATTTATGACTTAATGCATGAATCAAATATAGGCCATGAAAATGATACAGTTATTAATTATTTTGGTAAAAAAGTTACTTATAAAGAATTAGAAAAAAATATTGATATAGTAGCTAAAGCTTTATTAGAATTAGGTGTACAAAAAGGTGATATAGTTATGATGAATTTACCTAATATTCCAGAAGCTGAATATGTATTTTATGCAGTAAATAAAATCGGAGCTATATTAGAACCAATTGACCCTAGAACTAATGAAGAAAATATTTTAAAAGATGTAAAAGATTCTAACGCAAAATTATTTATAAGTTTAAATATAATGAATCCAAAATTAGCAAAAGTTGAAGATGTAAAAATTGTTCCAGTATCACCATATAATTCATTACCTTTTATAATGAAAAAAATTGCTAGTTTAAAAGAAAAAAAAGGTATTGTTAATTTAGATAATCAATTAAGTTGGGATGAATTTATTAAATTAGGTAAAAATTCAAATAAAACAGTTGAGAGTGTTTTTGAACCAAATGAAACAGCAATAATAATACATACTGGTGGATCAACTGGAGTACCAAAAGGTGTTAAATTAACAAATGAAAATTTTAATGGATTAATTTATCAATTAATGAATAATAAAATGAATTTTAGAAGAGGTAGTACTTTCTTAAATATTTTACCACCTTTTATAGCATTAGGATTAGATAATGCTATGCATTTAGCAGCTTGCTTGGGTATTGAATCTATATTGATTCCTAGTTTTGAACCAGAAGATATACCAAAACTTGTAGATAAACATAAACCAAATGTACTTCTTTGTGGACCAATTCATTGTTTAACAATGATGAATTCAGATATAATGAAAAATAAAGATTTATCTTATTTAGAAATATTATGTTCAGGTGGAGATAAAATGCCAAGAGAAGATCAAGAAGCATTTCAAACATTTTTAAAAGATCACAATGCAAAAGCAAATACTTGGCTTGGATATGGTGCTACAGAAACAAGTGCTGGAAGTTCATGTATGACAGATGAATGCTTTAGATATGAATCAGTTGGAGTACCATATTTAAAAAATGTTTTTGCAGTTTATGATACAGATACTAATGAAGAAGTATATGGACCTGATAAAATAGGAGAATTAAGAATTAATGCACCAACTTTAATGCAAGGATATTTTGGAGTAGGAGAAGAAGAAACAAATAAAGTTTTATATACAGATGAAAATGGTACTAGATGGTATTTAACAGGAGATTTATCTCATTTTGATAAAGATGGACTTGTATATATTGATGGTAGAATAAAAAGAATTATTACTCGTAGAGGATTTAAAATATATCCTTTATATGTAGAAGAATTAATAATGAGACATCCTGCTATTAAACAATGTGCAGTTGTAGGTGTTGAAGATCCAAAAGAAATAAATATTCCAGTTGCTAATATTGTATTAAAAGATGAATATAAAGATAATGAACAAATAAAAGAAGAAGTTATAAATTATATAAATGATATAATTGAGAAGAATTTACCTGAATATTCAATGATGGCAGGATTTAATTTTTTAGATGAAATGCCACTAACACCTATTGGAAAATTAGACTTTAAAGCTTTAGAAAAAATGGGTATTATTTCTTCTAAAGAAAAACAAATGCAAAAGAGATTTGATATTTTGAAATAAAAATATTAAATTTTTTTTCTTTATATGTTATAATTAAAATAGGTGATGTAAAATGCTAGTGTCAATGCTTGCAGCAATTTTTAGTTTAATATTTATTTTAATTATAACTATATCTTTTTATTCAAAGCAAAGAATAGATAGTTATGAAACCCAAATCTATTCTAGAATGTTAATAGTAAATACATTATTGTGCTTTTGTGATGCTCTATCTGGTATACTATTTTTAAATGGTTTTGATATTAGCTCACATTGGTATATGTTACTTACTAAATTTATATTTATATTATTTTTGCTATGGGACTTATGTATATTTGTATATATATTATCTATATCATATAATGTTAAAAAGCAACAAGATAAAGTAAATTTCTATTTTTATTGTTTAGCATTTATGCTTTCATTATTAATGTTAATATCTCCTGTAGATATAGTAATTAAAGAAAGTGTTGTTTATCCAGAAGGATTAGCAATAGAAATTATAAGTGCACTTACAATAATATTAACTTTTTCAGTTGTTATTGTTTTAATTAAAAATATAAATAAAATTTTAAATAAGAAATTTGTTCCATTAATACTTTTATTATTATTTGGACTTATAACTTTTTATATTCAAAATATTACAGGAGTATTATTAATGACTGCTTGTCAAACAATAATTACTGTAATAATGTTTCATACAATAGAAAATCCAGATGCTAAAATGGTTAATGAATTAGAACTAGCTAAGTCAGCTGCTGAAAAAGCAAATAGAGCAAAAACAGATTTCTTATCTAATATGTCACATGAAATAAGAACACCATTAAATGCAATAGTTGGATTTAGTCAATTTATAGAAAATGCAGAAACATTAGAAGAAGCTAAAGAAGATGCAACTGATATAATTATTGCTTCTCAAAACTTACTTGAAATAGTAAATGGAATCTTAGATATAAGTAAAATAGAAGCAGATAAAATGGAAATAGTAAGTGTTGATTATGATTTAAAAGCTATTCTTGAAAATTTAGTTAAGCTTGTAGAAACTAGAATAGGTGAAAAAGATATTGAAATAAAAACTCAATTTGCTGAAGATATACCAGAAAATTTATATGGTGATAGTGGTAAAGTTAAACAAATTATTACAAATATATTAACTAATGCTGCTAAGTATACAGAAGAAGGTGAAATAAACTTTAATGTAAATTGTGTTAATAATGATAATAAATGTAAATTAGTAATATCTATTAGTGATACAGGAAGAGGAATTAAACAAGATCAAATAGATAAGTTATTTAATAAATTTGAACGTCTTGAAGAAGATAAAAATACAACAGTTGAAGGAACTGGTCTTGGACTTGCAATAACAAAAAGATTAGTTGAAATGATGGGTGGTAAAATTGTAGTACAAAGTGAATATGGAGAAGGTAGTACATTTACAATTTATTTAACTCAAGAAATAAGAAAAGCAGTTCATAAAAAAGAAGAAGAAATTGCAAATATTTCTGCAAAATTCACAAATAAAAGAGCATTATTAGTTGATGATAATAGATTAAATCTTAAAGTAGGTAGAAGACTTCTTATTAGTTATGAATTAAGTGTTGATTGTGTAGAAAGTGGATTTGAAGCTATAAATAAAGTAAAGGCAAACAAATATGATATTATATTACTTGATATAATGATGCCTAAAATGGGTGGCGTTAGTACTCTTAAAAAATTAAAAGAAATAGATGGTTTTGATGTACCAGTAGTTGCATTAACAGCAGATGCAATACAAGGAAAAGCACAAAAATATTTAGAAAGTGGATTTAATGCATATTTATCAAAACCAATTGAAAATGTTGAATTAAGTAAAGTACTAGTAAAATATTTAGGTAAAGATAAAAAAGAAGTTAGTGTTAAAAAAGTTGAAGCAAAAAAAGAAACTAGTGAAAAAATAGAAGTTAAAAAAGAAAATAGAATTGAATATTTAAAAGAAAATGGTATAGATGTTGAAGCAGGTCTTAAATTACTTGGAAGTGTTGAATTATATAATCAAACATTAAAAGATTTCTTAACTGAAACTAAAACAAGAATTCCAAAAATGAAAAAATTTAAAGAAAATAAAGATTGTGAAAACTATCAAATACTTGCTCATGCTATGAAAAGTGATAGTAAATATTTAGGTTTCAAAGTACTAGCTGATATGTCTTTAGAACATGAACTTAAAGGAAAAGATAATAATATTAAGTTTATTGAAGAAAATTATGATAAACTAATAGAAGAAGTTAAAAGAATTACAAATGTTATTAAAACATATTTAGAAAAGGAGGAAAAATGAAAAAAGCAATATTAGTAGCAGATGATTCAATGATAATTAGAAATATTATTGAGAGCACATTAAAAGATAAGTATGAAGTATTAAAAGCAGAAAATGGAAAAGAAGCAATTGATTTTGTTACTAAAAACGAATATGATATTGTAGGTATACTCCTAGATTTAAAGATGCCAGATTATGATGGATTTGTAGTACTTGATTATTTTAAAAATAATGATTTATTTAAAAAATATCCTGTATCTATTATATCTGGTGATGATACTAAAGATACAATAGAAAATGCATTTAAATATGATATAGTTGATATGTTAAATAAGCCATTTGATGCTGAAAATATTATATCTATTGTAAATAAGATGATAAGTAAAAAAGAAGATTCTACTAAATGGTAGAATTTTTTTTAATTTTTTTATAAAAAATATTGAATATATAAAAAAATAGTCTTAAAATTATAATAGGTGAGAGTGTATGAAAAAGGATAAAAAAGAAAAAATAACTGAAGAAGAAAAAGAAGAAGAAATTGAAGAAAAAAAACCTAAGACTATAAAAGAAACTAAAGTAAAAAAAGTAGATCAAAATAAAGCAATAGAAGAAGTAAAAACTGAACCAAAAAAAGAAAAGAAACAAAATAAAAAGGAAGTAAAAGAAGTATCACAAGAAGTACCAAAAGAAAAACATAAGAGAAGTAAAGTAGCAACCGTAATTTTATGGATATTTGTAGTACTTTTTACAATTGTATTATTATGTTCATGTGGAGCGTGGAGTTATTATATGTATAATACATATATGACTCATAGAGAAAACTGCTATAAAGAAATGGAAATAATAAAATCTCAAAATGATTCAGCATTTAAAGAAGTAAATATGGAAGAAGAATATTTAAATTCAATGACATATGAAGAAATAAAAAATTTAGCAGTAGATAAAGAAAAATTAGTAAGTGGAACAACAATAAAAATGTATTATAACGGAGAAGAAGTAACAGAAGATAGTGGAATGTTATTTAATGTAGTTGGTGAGTCAAGATTAATAATAAAATTAAGAAAAAGTTATAATTATCAATTAATAAAATCATATAGAGAAGATATTGAAAGTACAAATATAATAGTATTTAATGTAAAAGATACAATATTTCCAAAAATAACAGGAGTATCAAATAAAACAATAACAGTAGGAGATAAAATAGATTTAACAAGTGGAGTAAGTGCAAGTGATGAAAAAGAAGGAGAAATAGAAGTAGTAGTCGAAGGAAGTGTAGATACATCAAAAGCAGGAACATATACAGTAAAATATAATGCAACAGATATAAACGGAAATAAAACAACTAGTGAAATGAAAGTAACAGTAAAAGCAAAGACAACAACAACTAAAAAATCAAGTAGTTCTAGTTCAACTAAAAAATCAAGTAGTTCAAGTTCGAGTAAAAAATCAAGCTCTAGTTCAAGTTCAAGTAAGCCAAGTGCAAGTACAAAATCAGGAAGACTTAGTATTGCTAAAACAGAAGCTAAAAAAGTAGCAAAACAAATATTTAAATCAGGAATGACTGATATGCAAAAAGCAGAAGCTATAGCTACATGGTTGTATACAAATGTTGATCCACAACATGAACAAGGAACAGAAGAATATAAAAAGAATTTTGGAAATGAAGCATATGCAGCATTTGTATTAAGAAAAGCAGCATGTTCAGGATTTTGTAAGGCAGCAATGTTATTGTGTACTGAAGGTAAATTAACTTGTAAACATATAAATGCAAATAAATGGACTCATCAATGGTTACAAGTAAAAATTGATGGTAAATGGCTTGAATTAGATGGTCAATTAGGAATGGTTGGAAATTTATATTAAAAATATAAAAAAATAGTTTTAGAAAAAGTATATTAAAAAACAATATACTTTTTTTAATTTTACAAAAAATTTACAAATAAATTATAAAAAACTATTTACAAATTAATATAAAAATAGTAATATAGTGGTAGGAAGTGAAACAAAGTGGTAGAAAGTGGGGTGTAAATATCATGTTCATGGGTGAGTTTCATCATAATATTGATGAAAAAAGCAGATTAATAATTCCTTCTAAATTTAGAAGTGAATTAGGAGAAACTTTTATAATCACTAAGGGACTTGATAAATGCTTATTTATCTATTCTAAAACTGAATGGGATAAAATAATGCAAAAAGTAAGCACACTACAATTTACTAAAAAGAATGTAAGAGCTTTTGAAAGAGCTTTTATAGGTGGAGCTTCCACAATTGAATTCGATAAACAAGGTCGAATTAATATTACCTCACCGTTAGTTCATTACGCCAATATTCAAAAAGAATGTGTGATTATTGGCGTAAATGAACGACTAGAAATATGGAGTTTAGAAGAATTTAATAATTATATGAAAGCAAATGAAGAATCTCTTGAAGAAATAACTGAAAATATATTTGAGAGTGGATATGAAGCATAAAAGTGTATTATTAAATGAGGTAATAGAATACTTAAATGTATCAGAGGGTAAAAATTATATAGATGCTACTGTGGGATATGCAGGGCACTCAGGCGAGATATTAAAGAGATTGAATAAAAAGGGGTTTCTTTTCGCCTTTGATCAAGATGATGAAGCCATTAAATATTCAAATGAGAAGTTATCTAAAATTGCTTCTAATTTCAAAATCATTAAAAGTAATTTTGTTCATATGAAGGATTACATTAATGAAAGTGTTGATGGTATATTATTTGACTTAGGAGTATCTAGTCCACAGTTAGATGAAGATGAAAGGGGATTTAGTTTCCATAAAGATGCAGTACTTGATATGAGAATGGATACATCTAACAATCTTACTGCATACATTGTTGTTAATGAATATAGTTATGAAAAACTAGTAGATATTCTCTATAGATTTGGTGAAGAAAAATATGCAAAATCAATAGCAAAAGCTATAGTAGATAATAGACCAATTACAACAACATTAGAGCTAGCTGAATTAATTAAAAACAATGTACCAATAAGTTATAGAAATAAATCTCATCCTGCAAGAAAAACATTTCAAGCAATAAGAATTGAAGTGAATCATGAACTTGATATATTAGAAAGTTCACTAAGAGATGCTTTTGATTTATTAAATGTTGGTGGAAGATTACTTGTAATTACATTTCAACCACTAGAAGATAAAATAGTTTCAAAAGTATTTAAAGAATTATGTAGTGATAGTGAAAGTGCTAAAAAACTACCATTTGTTCCAGAAGAATTAAAAGCAAAAGCTAAAAAAGTAGCTAAAATAACTCCTAGTAGTAAAGAACTAGAAGATAATAATAGAAGTAGAAGTTCTAAATTAAGAGTAATAGAAAGGGTAAAATGAAAAAGAAAAAGTATATTAAAGTTAAAGGCGAAGGTGTAATAACTACTATGATGATATTATTTATAGTAGGTATTTTGTTTACAAATTTTATAGGTCAAGCTATGTTACAATCAAATAATTCAGAACTTCAAAGATTAAAAAGTAAAATTAATACACAAGAAAAGATGAATGCAAGTATACAAATGAAAATTAATGAACTTGCATCTTTAGATAATGCACTTCAAGTTGCAGATACATTTGGTTTGGAGTATAATAATAGTAATATTAAAGTAATTTCAAAATAGAGGTGCATAAATAATGAAAAAAATAAGAGCAATTAAAATAAATATAATGTTTGTTATTATAATTGTTTTTATTTTTTTATGTCTTATAATTAAACTTGTATTTATAGGTACTGGAAATGTTACAGTTAAAGATAAAACTCTTTCTGAATTTGCTAGTGATAGGGATACTGTTAAACGAACATTAAAAGCACCAAGGGGAACAATATATTCAAGTGATAATGAAGTACTTGCAAAAGATGTTAATAGTTATACAGTAATTGCATATTTAGAACCGTCTAGAACTAAAGATGAAAATCATCCATATCATGTAGTAGATAAAGAACTTACAGCTGAAAAATTAAGTCCTATTATTAATATGAGTAAAGAAACAATATTAGATATTTTAAATACTAAAATTAAAAGTTGTGATGAAAATAATGTATGTCAAGAAAAAGTACCATATCAAGTTGAACTAGGTCCTGGTGGAAGGGGAATTACTGAACTTACTAAAGATCAAATAGAAGCACTTGATTTACCAGGTATAGATTTTATATCAAGTACTAAGAGATATTATCCAAATGGTGACTTTTTATCTTATGAACTTGGATATGCTAAAACAGATGATAATGGAAATTATAAAGGTGAAATGGGTATTGAAAGTTACTATAATAAAGAACTTACAGGAACTGATGGTTATATAGAATATCAATCAGATTTATATGGATATCAAATTACTAGTATGCCGAGTGTTGAAAAGAAAGCAGTACCTGGAAATGATATATATTTAACAATAGATACAAATATTCAAATGTTTACAGAACAAGCAAGAACTACATTAGAAGCTGCTAAACCAGAGTGGGCAACAGTAGTTGTAGTAAATGCTAAAACTGGTGAAATATTAGGTGTTTCATCAAGTCCAAGTTTTAATAATAATACTCTTGAAATAAAATCGTATTATAGTCCATTTACACAAAATACATATGAACCAGGTTCAACTATGAAAATATTTAGTTTTATGGCAGCTATGCAAAATGGAGTGTATGATGGACAAGAAAAATATAAAAGTGGTAGATTAAAAGTAGATGATGCGGTTATTAAAGATTGGAATGGTTATGGTTGGGGAAGTATCACTTATGATGAAGGATTTATGGGTTCTTCAAATGTAGCAGCAAGTCATCTTGCACTTGATAAATTAGGTCGTGCTAAATTAAAAGATTTTTATAATTTACTTGGCTTTGGTAAAAAGACTGGAATATATCCAGAAATAAAAGGTGTTGATACTGAAGGAACAGGACTTGTTAATTTTAGATATAATACAGAAGTTGCATCTGCTTCTTATGGTCAAGGTATTAGTGTAACAGCAGTACAAATGATTCAAGCTTTAACTACACTTGGTAATAAAGGAACAATGCTAAAACCATATATTGTTTCTAAAATAGTAGATAGTGAAGGAAATGTAGTTCTTGAAAATAAAAGAACAGAAGTAAGTAAAGTTTGTAGTGAAGAAGTAGCAACAGATATTATTGATTTAATGAGAGGTGTAGTTGATGGTAGAAGTAAGATTTCTACTGGTACTGGTTATAAAGTAAAAGGTTATGATTTAGTTGGAAAAACTGGTACTGCTGAAATAGCTTCTGCTAGTGGTGGATATTTAAGTGGTTCTACAAATTATGTTAGAAGTTTTGCAGGATTATTTCCAGGAAAAGATCCAGAAATTATTGTATATGTAGCTGCTGCTAAAATGAAAAATTCGAGTTATTTAAAAACTGCTGTAAAAGATTTAGTTAAAAATGTAGGTACATACTTAAATATATATGGAGATGTAAGTGATAATGAAGATGCAACATATACATTAAAAAGTTATGTTAGTAAAAATGTAAGTGATGTATCAAAAGAAATAAATGATGCTGGACTTAAATCTATAGTAATTGGTGATGGAGATAAAGTAATTAAGCAATATCCTAATGAAGATGTAACATTAAATAAAAATAGTAAAGTATTTTTACTTACAAATTCAAATTCATATAAAATGATTGATATAAATGGTTGGTCTAGAAATGATGTTTTATCATTTACAAAATTAATTAATTTAAATACTACATTTAGTGGATTTGGTTATGTAAAAGAATATTCATTAAAGAAAAATAGTGAAATTGATTTAACACAGACTCTAGAAGTAACGTTAGAACCAAAATATAAAGAAGAAGAAAAAGATGAAGATAAAAAAGATCAAGAGTAATCTTGATTTTTTAATTTAATGAAAGAATATAAAAAATATGGTATAATTAATTTATATATAAAATAATTGTATAATGAAAGGAAAAATTATTTTTATGGGAAAAACACAAGAGAAAACAGATTATCCTTGGTATAAATATTATGTAGGAATGCAAAAACATATAGATTATCCTGATGTTTCAATGTATGAAATGGTAAGAAGAAGTGCAAATAGTTATCCTAGTAACATAGCATATACTTATTTTGGAAATAAAGTTACTTATAAAACATTTTTAAAACGTATTGATGAAACAGCTAAAGCTTTTATTAGAATGGGTGTTAAAAAAGGAGATTATGTAAGTATAATAATGCCAAATACACCAGAAGCAATAACATGTGTTTATGCATTAAATAAAATAGGTGCAATATGTAATATGTTACATCCATTATATAGTGAAGAAGAAATAAAATATGCTGTTAATTTAGTTAATTCTAAATATTTAGTTGTTTGTGATATTGTTTATAAGAAAATTAAAAACATAAGAGATAAATTTAATAATGTTGAAAAAATACTTTATATACCACTTAGTGAATCTATGGATCCATTAACTTCTTTTGCATTTAAAATAACTAATGGTCTAAAAATTAGTTTACCACTTGAAGATGATGTAATACCATATTATAGATTTATATCAAGAGCTAAATTTCATAAAAAAGAAGTAAAAGATGTATTAAAAGGAAATGATGTTGCGATTATACTACATAGTGGTGGTACAACAGGAAAATCTAAAGGAATTGCTCTTACTAATTTAAATCTTAATGCACTTGCATTATCTGAACTTGAAATAATTAAAAGTATGAAACCTGGTGTTAGTTGTTTATCAATTATGCCAATATTTCATGGATTTGGTCTTGGTTGTACAATGCATGGTGTATTTGTAGGAAAAGGTCATGCTATAATTTTACCAACAGTTAATCCTAAAAAATTTGCAGATACTATTTTAAAATATAAACCAAATGCAATAGCAGTAGTTCCAAGTATGTTAGAAGGATTATATAAAAATAAAAAATTAGTAGATGCAGATTTATCATTTATTAAATGTATTGTGTGTGGTGGAGATAGTATTAGTGATAAATTAAGAAAAAAATTAGATACTTTTTTATATGATCATGGAAGTGAAGCAACAATTAGAGCAGCTTATGGTATGACAGAATGTACTGCAGGAGTTATAATGATACCAAAAGAAATATCAAAAGATGAAAGTATTGGTATTCCTACACCTGATACAATAATTAAAATAGTAAAACCTAATACAACAGAAGAATTACCTTATAAAGAAGAAGGTGAAATATGTATTAGTGGACCTACTGTTATGAAAGAATATATTAATGAGAAAGAAGAAACTAAAAATGTATTAAAAACTCATAAAGATGGTAAATTATATCTTCATAGTGGAGATATTGGATATATGGATAAAGATGGCTTTGTTTATTTTAAATCAAGATTAAAAAGAATGATTGTATCAAGTGGTTATAATATTTATCCTAGTGTAGTTGAAAATATCATTTTAGAACATCCTTATGTATCTGCCTGTGCAGTAGTAGGTGTTCCACATCCATATAAAAAAGAAGTAATAAAAGCATATATTGTACTTAAAAAAGGAATAGTATTAAATAGTGAAGTTAAAAAAAGTATTAAAGAGCATTGTGAAAAAAATATAGCTTCATATGCACTTCCTTATGCATATGGATATAGAAAAGAACTACCTAAAACATTAGTTGGAAAAGTTGCATATACAGAACTTATTAGTGATGATAAAGAAGAAATATAATAATTTATAAATAATATAATTTTATATAGTTTATGACAAAATATGCTAAAAATGATGCAAAAAAATAAATAATGTTATATAATAATGCTTGCAAAGAAGCACTTTGCAAAAAGGAGAGCTTATGAAATTTATTTTAACTGCTGGTGGAACAGGTGGACATATATATCCAGCTCTATCAGTATTAGATGAAATAAAAAAGGATAAAAATAATGAATACTTATATATTGGAACTAAAAATAGAATGGAAAATGATTTAATACCAAGTATGGGTATTCCATATGAAGGAATAGAAATATATGGACTTTCTAAAACTAATATGATTAGAAATGTTAAAAATATAAAATGCATTATTTCTTCATATAAAAAGTGTCTTAAAATAATGGATGAATTTAAACCAGATGCAGTAGTTGCTTTTGGTGGATATGTAACATTACCAGTTTGTTTAGCTGCTAAAAAAAGAAAAGTTAAAGTATTTATACATGAACAAAATATGTTACCAGGAAAAACAAATATTTATTTATCTAAAAAAGCAGATGCTGTTTTCACATCATTTGAAGATGGAACTAGAAAATTGAAATGTAAAAATATTAAATTTACTGGAAATCCAGTTAGCCAAAGAGCACTAGAATGTAAAAAATATAATAAAACTGATTTAGGTTTTGATAAAAATAAAAAACTTATAATTATAGTAATGGGTTCTCTTGGTAGTACATCAGTAAATGAAAAATTATTAGATTTCTTGAGAACATATGAAAAAGATGATACAGAAATATTATTTATAACAGGAAAAGCTAGTTATAATGAATTAAATAATAATTTAGTAGTACCAAAAAGTACAAAAATAGTACCATTTTTTGATAATTTACCAAGTTTAATGAAAAGTGCTGACTTAATTATTTCAAGAGCAGGTGCTTCAACTATCGCGGAGATTATGGCTACTAAAACACCATCAATATTAATACCTAGTCCATATGTAGCTAATAATCATCAATACTATAATGCACTTGATTTAGTAAATAAAAAAATAAGTATATTAATAGAAGAAAAAGATTTAAATAAAAATACACTAGTTGATGCAATTGATGAAATATTTAGTGAAAATACTAGTAAAGAAATAAAGAAAAACTTAAGTGAAATAAAAGTATTAAATTCTAGTACTATAATATTAGATGAAATGAAGAAGATAATAAAGGGTAAAAATGAAAAAAAGAAAGTCAAAGAAAAAAATTAATTTTAAAAATATTATTAAGTTTATATTAATACTTTCAATATTTATAATTCTTATATATTTTGTTTTTAATACAAAAACTAGAAATATAATTATATTAAATAATGAATATTACACAGATGAAGATATTATTGAAGGGTGTGGTATTCAAAATTATCCTAAATTTACATTATTAAGTACAAGTAGTATTAAGAAAAAATTATTAGATTTAGATTTAATTGAAGATGTTAAAGTTAAAAAGAAATTTGGATTTATATTACAAATAGAAGTTAGTGAAAAGAAAATTCTATATTATATTAGAAGTACAGATGAATATAAATTATCTACAAATGAAAATATTAAACTTGATAATGTAATTGGTGTTCCAACTTTAATAAATTATGTAGAAGAAGATGTTGAAAAGAATTTTGTTTCTTCTCTTAAAAAAGTAGATAAAAATATTATTAATATGATTAGTGAAATAGAATATTCACCAAATGAATTTGATAACAAAAGATTTCTACTTTATATGAATGATTCTAATTTAGTATATGTTACAACAACTAGAATTGAACTTTTAAATAAATATGTTGATGTTATAAAAAAAGTTGGAGATAAAAAAGGAATACTATATTTAGATAGTGGAAATTATTTTGAAATTAAAAAATAGATATGCATTTGTATATCTTTTTTTCATATAATATAATATGACAAAGTTAGATAATTTTAAAAAATTTGTCTCACATCATCCTGAATTTGTAGATTATGTAAAAAATAATAGAGTTTCTTGGCAAACTTTTTATGAACTTTATGATATTTATGGAGAAGATGATAAAATATGGGATAAATATATAAGTAGTGATATAAAAGATTCAATTAATATTAAAGGACTATTTAATACACTTAAAAATATTAATTTAGATTCTCTTGAAGAAAGTATTGGATCTATTCAAAAAGCAGTAGGTCTAGTAGAAGAATTAACTAAACCAAATGAAAAAGAAGAAGATAAGAATATAACTATTAAAGAAGAAAAAATAGATAAATTATATGGTGATGAGAATGCAGTATGAAGTATTAAATAAATTAAAAGAAAATGATAAATATTTAAAATTCTTAAGACAAAATTCTAATTGGTATAAAGAACTTAATAGAAATCCAAAATCTTATGATTTATTTGTTAAAAAAATGAAAGAAAAATATAAATTAAGAACTATTGATAAAGTTGATAATTTTGTTGATAGTGTAGATTTAATAACTAAAATAATTAGTGCTTCTAATGATTAATTAGAAGTTTTTTTAATGAATATAATATGTAAAAATATGTAAAATAATTAATGAATATCTTGATATAAATATTTAATTTGATATAATGGTAGTAATGATAGGGATAACCTAGATGGAAAGGAAGAGTGAAATAGTTAAATGAAAAAGAAAGGATTTACATTAGTAGAGTTATTAGCAGTTATCGCAATATTAGCAATTTTAGTAATCATAGCACTTCCAAATGTACTTGGAATGTTTAGACAAGCAAGAGAAAATACATTTGTAGAAGAAGTACAAAAAATATATCAAGTAGCTACACAATCTTATATTACAAGTACAATGAATACAACAAGAACAGCTTGTTTCTCATCTGAAACTGGAGATACTCATCTTGACTTAACTGGTAGAACTACATTACATTATTATGTAAAATTCAATAGTGAAGGAAAAGTTATTAATATCCAAGCATATGATGATTCTTATGAACTTAATATCGGTACTAAAGATGCTGATAACGAAATAACAATTGAACAAATTGGCTCAAGTACTAGTGGTAAAGCTAATGTGACTAAACCTAGAGGAACTGGTACAATGTATACTTGTGCTACTAACTAATATGAAATTAAAAGACTTTAAAAAGTCTTTTTTATTTTGTAATTGAAAAAATTTCATATAAATGGTAATATAATTATAATAGAGGTGTAAATATGAATCATAAATTATCAATTGTATTTGAAATAATTACAATTATTATATTAGCTGCTTTACTAACTGTAATTATATATCCTAAATTAAATAGAACATCAAAAAATTCAAAAGTTGAAACTTTTGTAGCAGAAGTACAAAATATATATAGAGTAACTAAGACTCAAGAAAACAAACAAAGCGTTGTATATAATAATGGAGTTGGAGCATCTACTTCAAATAATACATGCAATAATCTTAATAATTTATTATTAAAGGATAAAAGTATTGTATATACAGTAACTCTTGATTATTATGGTAATATTACTAATTTAGCTGTTAGTAATGGTGAATATGAATTTGTATATAAAGGTGAAGATTTAAAATTAGACGATATAACAGAGAGTTCTGCTAAAAATGCTAAAATTGGTAATTCGGAAATTAGTTTAAGTTTATGTGAATAGTATTTGATAAAACATAAGATTTATTTTATAATTATTTTGGTGATATTATGGAATTAATAATTGGAAGTCATGTAGGCTTTAGTAATAAAAAACAACTTCTTGGAAGTGTAGAAGAAGCACTTAGTTATAATGCAAATACATTTATGTTTTATACAGGTTCTACTCAAAGTACACAAAGAAGTGAATTAAATGATGAACTTACATATGAAGCATATAAATTAATGGTAGAAAATAATATAAATAGTTCTAATGTTATTGTACATGCTCCATATATAATAAATTTAGCAAATAGAAGTGATGAAAGTAAATTTATGTTTTATGTAAATTTCTTTAAAGATGAATTAAATAGAGTAAAAAAACTTGGTTTTGATAAAATTGTTTTACATCCTGGAAGTGCAGTTAATTGTACAAAAGAAGAAGGTATTAAAAATATTATAGATGGACTTAATATGGTTATTAATGATACTACTGAAGTTAAAATATTACTTGAATTTATGGCAGGTAAAGGAAATGAACTTGGAAGTAGTATTGATGAATTAAAATCTATTATAGAAGGTATTAATAATAAAGATAGAGTTGGTGTATGTTTAGATAGTTGTCATATGAATGATGCTGGAATTGATTTAAATAAATTTGATGAATTTCTAGATGAATTTGATAAAAAAATAGGAATTAATAAGATAGGGTGTTTTCATATAAATGATAGTATGAATCCAATTGCTTCACATAAAGATAGACATGCTAATATCGGTTTTGGTACTATTGGATTTGAAACGCTTAATAGTATTGTTTATAATTCTAGAATAAGTGGTATTCCATTTATATTAGAAACACCATATATTAATAGAAATCAAAGTAATGAGTATCCACCATATAAATATGAAATAGAAAATTTTAGAAACAAAAAGTTTATTGATTTTACTATTCAATAAATTGCTTAAATATTGAATGATTATTAAGAATATATTATTTTAACGAAGTAGGATAAAAAGGGGAATATAAAAATGAGAAAAAGTATGATTTATGTAATATCAACAATGTTAGTTATAAATATATTATTATTCAGTGTTGGATTATACTTAAATAAAAGTGGCAATAATATAAATAATGATAATGCAAATAGTAATAATACAAATAATGAAAATACAAATAGTAATAATACAAATAATGAAAATACAAATGTTGATGGAAAATGTATATAAATATGAGGAAGAAGAATTTGAATATGATTGCATAGCAAATGCAAATAATGAAAATGAATTAAATGAAATTGATTATATAAATTATAATGCTTCACCTTATCAAATTTTTACCTTTGTAGTCTTTTTAATGAATAATAAAGACTATGTTTTAGTAAATTATGATGAAGATGGTAAAATGATTTCAATTAAAAATATTGATGAATTTACTGAACAAGATTTTTCTTCATTAAAATTTGAAAATAGTAATTTAAATGAAATAGTAGATTTTAATTCTTATGTAAAGTATATAGAATTTAATAAAACAACAAATGTTGATGAAGAGACTTCAGATATAATGATATTACTTGAAAATAATGATGAATATAAATCATATAAGGAAGAATATAAAATAAAAATAGAAAATAATAGTTTTTATGTAAATGATAAAAAAATAAGTATTAAAGATAATAATGAAGAATTAAAAGTTAAAAAAGTTTACATTACTGGAACTACGGATGATTGCTTTGTATGGTCAAGAATTTTAGTACTTACTACAAATAATAAATTATATTATTATAATTATTATACAAAAAAAATAAAAGAAATAAATCCTAGTTATAAATATACAGATGTATATGAAGTCGATTTTAAAGAATCAGATATGCCTATACTTGTTGCTAAAACAACTGATAATAAATATTATTCTTTAATTGATGACAAAATTTTTAACTATGCACATAAACATTATATTTATGATGAAAATGATGAAGATATTATTTATGTTAATTTTGATGGTTCTATTGAAAATAGTGAGAATGTATCTTATAAAGCAAAAAATATTTATGGAAGTTTAGTACTTACTACTGAGAATAAATTATTTTCTCTTGATGATATTAAATTAATTAGTGATAAAGAAGTAAAAGAAATATATATAAAAAATGAAGATTCTCATTATTATTTAATCGTTGCAAAATTTACTGATGATACTATTTATGCAAGATATGATCCTTATTATAATTGGACAAAAGAATATTGTATTAATTGGTATGCAAATCTTGATAATTAAAAATAAAGTTTATTGATTTTACTATTCAATAAACTTTTTATATTCATTATATTTTTCAATAATTCTTTTATATAATTCTTCATTGAAATTTAGTTTATAATTTGAAATATAACTCATAAAATTAGAATTTAGAATTTCATCTGCATCATTTTTAATCGCGTTATAAATCATATCAATTTCTTCATTACTAGCAGGGACACATTCTTTTTGTAAATAAGCAACAATATCATCTCTTGTAATATTTTTAGCATATGATTTTATTAAATCTTTTTTCATTAAAAAAATCCTCCTACTAATAGTATATTAGTAAGAAGACTTTTTATTCATTTATTGAATTTATTGCATTTAATATAGCAATTCTTCCATATTCATATGTAAGAGAACCTTGTTGATATAAAACATATGGACTTTTTAGTGGTCCATCACATGATAATTCTATTGAAGATCCTTGAGTGAATGATGGACTTGCCATAATTATTTTATCATCATATCCTGGCATATCACTTTCAGTTGGGGTAACATGTGCATCAATTGGTCCACTTGCTTGAATAGAAGAAGTGTATTTAATTAATTTATCTTTATCATTAAAATATATTAATTCTACAATATCACATCTTTTTTCATTATATCTAGGACTTACTTTATATCCTAATTTTTCTAATACTTTACTTGTTAAAATAGATACTTTTAATGCAGAGGATACAACACTTGGGGCTAAGTATAATCCAAGTAATATATTTCTATTAGCATCAAATGAAGGTCCAACTTCTTTTCCTTCACCTGGAAGAGTAAGCCTTTGTGCACATAAATCAATTAGTTCTTTTTTACCAACGATATATGCTCCGTTATTTGCAATTCCAGCACCTAAATTTTTAATTAAAGATCCCACTATAATATCAGCACCAACATTTATAGGATTTTTAAGTTCAGTAAATTCACAATAACAATTATCTACAAATATAATTACATCTTTATTTATATTTTTAATAAATTTAATAACTTTTTCTAACTTTTCAATATCAATTGAGTCTCTTAGAGAATATCCACGTGAACGTTGTATATGAATTACTTTGATATTATTTTTAAGTTCTTTTTTAATACTATCATAATCAAAATCATTATCTATTAAATCAATTTGTTTATAATTAACATTATAGCTTTTAAGAGAACTATTATTTTCTTTAATACCAATTACTTCATGTAAAGTATCATATGGAGTACCTGTAATTGAAAGTAGGGTATCATTTGGTCTTAATAATGCAAATAAACATACAGTAATTGCATGACTTCCAGATATAAATTGATTTCTAACAAGACCACTTTCAGCATCAAAAATATGAGCAAATATATTATCTAGTTTATCTCTTCCAGAGTCATTATACCCGTAACCCGTTGTTCCATGTAAGTCACTTTCACTTACTTTTTCTTCATGTATTGCATCAATTACTTTTTTACTATAAAATCTATTTAATTCATCTACTTTTTTAAATTCATTTTTAATTTCATTTTCACATTCAATTATAAATTCTTCATTATACACACTTACCACCATCTATCTTTATAATACTATCATTTATGTAGTTTGCCTTATCACTTGCAAGAAAATATACAAGTTCTGCAATTTCATTTGGTTCTGCAAATCTTTTAAGTAATATTTTTTCAATTTCTTTTTCTTTAAATTCATTATCCATATTTTTATTCATAGGAGTATTAATCCATCCAGGACATACACAATTTACATTAACATATGGACTATAATGATTAGCAAGATTATGAGTAAGATTAATAACACCAGCTTTAGATGCATCATAATCTAAACTATATTCATAATAACTATCAATTCCATTAGTAGATGCAATATTAATAATTTTACCATTTTTATGTTCATACATTAAATTTCCAAATAATCTACTAATATTAAATGTTCCATATAAATTTACTTCAAGTATTTTCATAAAATTTTCTTTTGTTTTATCATCAAATGCAGTATCAATTGAAATACCTGCATTATTTACAAGAACATCAAGTGAACCAAATTCATGAATTATATCATCATACATCTTTTTAGATTCATTTTCATTAGTAATATCACATTTAATACAAAGACATTTTACATTATATTTTTTTTCTATTTTTTCTTTTAACTCAAAAGCTTCTTTTTCATCTTTAACATAATTAATTATAGTATTATAATTATGACTTGCAAAAACTTCTATAATAGAAGAACCAAGTCCTATACTAGAACCTGTTACTAATACAGTTTTATTATTCATATACTCATCCCTTTTTTCTAACATATTTTATCATTTAATAAATAAAATGTAAACTTGGAATTCACAGATTGACTATCAACATATTATATTATATTATTAATAGTAGGAAGGTAAGGTAAAAATGAAAAATAAAAAAGTATTAATTATAACAATTGTTTTGTTAATATTATGTATAACTGCAAGTGTACTTGGATATTACTATAGTATTAATAAAACTGATAGTAATAAAGGAGAAAATAATACTCCAAATAACACACCATCAGATAGTGAACTAGAAGAATATTTTAATAAAATAGGTAAAAAATATGATAATATTTTTACTTTAGAAAATAATGAATTATCACAATTTGAATTTAATGAAGAAACAAAAAAACTATTTATGGATAATTTAATATTAGGAGATTTGCAATATACTGATTTTGGTGATGATCCTGAATATAGTAAATATACAATATATAATAATAATGCAACAAAAGATATAATAAAAAATTGGTTATTTGTATATGTGGTAAAAGATCAAAATATAAATGAAGCATGTTTCTCAAAAGAATTATTAACTAATGCATATAAAAATATATTTGATAATGAAAATGTTGAAATTGATAAAATATTTAATGAAAATGAACTAACAAATAATTATATTTGTTATAGTAAGAAGGAAAGCGATATAAAAGAATATAAAAGTTTACAAATAAAATATAGTGATGGAGAATTAGATAATTCATATTATGAGATTATAGATAATTCAGGAAAAACAATTGATATAGAAATGGATATTGGAAAATATGTTAATTGCATAAGTATTTTTCAAGAAGCTGAATATAATAAGGACAATGAAATAAAAAATTTAATAAATAAATATGTAAAAGATAGAGAATTTGATAAATCTGAAATAGTAGAATGGATTGGTGAATCACATATACACTTTTTAAAGGGAAATGACACTTATGATCTTGGAAATGGAGAAGAAAAAAATGTTATAACTTTAAATAATGGTAAAATGATTGTCGAATTAAAAGATAAAAAAGTAACAGTTCCAATTAATAATATAAAAGAAGTAATACTTGATGGAAAAGATAAGTCTTATGAATTAAGAGGTAATCATTTCTATATTTTAACTGAAGAAGGAGAAGTATATTATTATGATTCAATAGGTGAAGGAGAAATCACAGATGATAATGGTAAAACTAAAAATATAACTTTAGAAGAATCAGTAAAGAATTATAAAAAAATAAAGGTAGATAAAAAAGTAAAAAATTTTGTATTTAAAAGAGTAGAATCAGATTATAATATGGAAAATGAAACTTTGAAAAGAGAAATTTTGATGGAAATATTATTTAAATTAGAAGATGATACATTATATTCAATTAAAAATAATAAAGTAGTAGATTATTTGTTAGATTCTAAATATGATAAAACTACCTTTTATGAAAATGGAGATGTAGCAATTAATAATAAAAAAATAAAATATAAATATAAATCATTTCTTAATATAGAACATTTTAAAATGTATGGAGGACAAGATTATTTTATAACTGAAGATGATTATTTATATGATGTTGAAAATAATAAATTAGTAAATAATAGTAAGATTGATAAAATTTATGTATCTAGTATAGGTGATCAATTATATGAATATACATATTTAATAGTTTTTAAAAATAAAGAACTTGCAACAGTAACTATAGTTAACATATAATAAAATTATATATATATATATATTAAAATGGAGATAAAATATTAAAATTGAATTGATTTTTATCTCTTTTTTTTAACCTAGAACCTATTATTAATACAGATTTATTATTCATATAATCATATATTTTTTCTAACATATTTTATCAGTTAATAAATTAAATGTAAACTTGAAATTCTGTAATATATATTATATAATCTTAAATAGAATAGGAGAGTTGTATATGAAAAATAAGAAAATAATAATAGTAATAGGCATAGTATTAATTTTAGTTGTTTGTTTTGTAGGTTATTATATTCATTTAAATAGTAATAGTATGGAAAAATCTCTTGAAAAAGATGGCTACACTATGTTAGACATAGACAAACTAGAAACTAAATTAGAATTTACTGGAGAATTAAGAGAATTTAATATTAATGATAATGATAATTCTTTAAGAACAATTAATACTCAAGGTGAAGAAACTTTATATGAAGGAGCTAAAATTAAATTAGCAAATGGAAAAGTTACAATGATTTTTGGTGATAATGAAGAAAGTGTACCTATAGCTGATGTATCAAAAGTATATATAAGTAATATAGCTTGCTTTAACTATGTTACAATATATTTATTAACTAATGATGGAACTTTATATGTTTTTGATCAAAAGAGAGATAGTAGCAAAATAGAAGATTATCAAATGGGAAATAGTGAATTTAATTTATATAATCAAGATTTAAAATACACTAATATTATAGAATGGAAAATAAGAGATGAAAAATGTGGATATACTGCTGAATTAGTTGGAATTACTGAAGATAATGAAAGATATCTAGCTGCTCTTGAAAAGAAATTTACTTATGTAAATAAATTAAACAATATATTGATAAATGAAAATAGAGATATAGATTATGCACCAATTCAAAATAAAAAATTTAAATATTTACTAGGATACACAGAAGATAATAATGAATATATATTTTTAACTATGGATAAGTATTTATATTCAGCTACAACTTTTTATTATATATTAATAAATCAATCACCAGTTAAAAAAATATATAATAAAAATAATAAATATGTAATAATATTTGATAATAATGAAACAAAAGAATATAGTTTTTAATTAGTAGTAAAATAAAATATAATGTGTTATAATAGTCAATACTTTATTTAGGGGTATATAGTATGACTGAAGATAAAAAGCAATATTTTAAATATGATGATATATTAGAACCAATTTGTATTAATGATGAATTATTATCAATAAAAGCATTATTAAATAAATTAAAAAAATATGTAATATATTATAAAACAATTGATATAAATGATATATTAAGATTTTCATATGAGTTTTTTAATCAATATTTAAAATTAAATAATATTAATTATTTTGATGAGAAAAAAATTTATAATATATATGATAAATCTATTTCTAAAGATGAATGGATTAAATTTTATAATGATAATTCAGTTATTATAAGTCCATTAAATTTACCAATAAAAATAATAAGAAATTCAAAAAAAGATACTTATGAAGCATATATTGAATATTTTTTTGGATATAACAAAGAAAGTTTGGAAGCAATTAAACAAGTTCCAATACTTTTTTCTTGTATTAAATTAAGTAGTAAATTAAGTCATTATACATCATATTCATATATACATGAAATTACTCATACACAAATTATGAATAATAAGAATGTTCAAGAATATTATAATAAAGAATTTTTACCATTTTTAGTTGAACTAATTTCATCATTTGAATCAAATAATTCATTAATGGAATTAAGAGTATTAATTAACTATTTATTATTAAAATTAAATAGTGAAATAAATTATATATTAAAACAAGATAATATTGATGCGTGGGTATATATAGTATCAAGACTTAAAGCATTAAATATGTTTTATTTATATTATAATAGTAATAAAGAAATAAGAAAAATAATAGTTAATGATATTCAAAATATTTTTGATGGTACATTAGGAGTAGAAGAATTTTTAAATAAATACAATATCACTTATGAAAATTCATTAAATAAAAATTTAATAAAAAAAGTTCTTTATATTTAGTATGTAAAATATTGTAAATAAAATTAAAAACATTGATAATAATAATTTGATATTATATAATCTTATAAGAATAGGAAGGTTGATAATGTGAAAAAAGCTGGAATAATAATAACAATTGTTATTTTATTACTAATAAGTGGGTTTGCAAGTGTAATGGCATATTATTATTTAACTAATAATACTAATGATACAGTAGTGGATAGTGAACTAAAAGAATATTTTGATAAAGTAGGTAAAAAGTATAAAAATATTTATACAACAGAAAATACAACAATAAAAGATTTTAATTTTGATACTTCAAAAGATTTATTTATGAATAACTTTATATTAGAAAATTTGGAATTTTTTGATTTTAGTGATAGTTTTGATACTGAAAAATATAGAAATCAAAGTTTAATAGATAATTGGTTATTTGTATATATAGTAGATGATAATAATATTAAAGATGCATGCTTTTCAAAAGAGTTATTAACTACTGCATATAAAAAAATATTTAATGAAGAAGTTGAAATAGAAAAAATATTTAATGATAATGAAATTACAAATCATTATGTATGTTATAGTAAAAAAGATAGTGATATAAAAGAATATAAATATAAAGAAGCAAAAATATTAAATACAACAGACGAAGATGATTTAATAGTTTCTTATTATGAATTAAAAGATAATAAAAATGAAATACATAATATAGGTATTAGTGTTAGTGGAAGTATTAATAATGTATATATGTATAACGATTATCAAGAAAAAAATTCACTTGAAACTATAATTAAAGATAGAGAATTTGATAAACAAACTGAAGTTGGTGGAAGCTATTCTGGTAGTGGATTAGGTAGTGTTAATTATTTAAAAGATAAAGGTACGTATGAATTTGAAAATGAAGTAACTATGACATTAAGTAATGGAAAAATAACATTCAAACATAATAATAAAGAAGAAATATTATCTATTCAAAATATAAAAGAAGTTGCTCTTGATGGAGAAAGTATGACACAAAGTGGTAACTATAATATTTATTTCATTACAACTTCAGGAGAATTATATTATTATAATGAAATACCTTATGATGGTGATGATAAAACTTTAAAAGAAAGAGTTAAAAATTATAAAAAAATATCATTAAATAAAAATGCTAAAAATTTTGTATTTAGAAGAAATGAAATAAATGAATATTATGAAAACCCAGATTCTTATAATGTATCAGAAGTATTAGTTAAATTAAGTGATAATACTTTATATTCAATTAAAAATAATAAAGTAATTACTTATTTAGTAAGTTCTAATGATGATGTAAACATTTATAAAAATAATGAAATAGAAATTAAAAATAAAAAATTAAGTTATAAATTTAAATCTATATTAGATATGGAAAATTTTACAATTTGGGGATATATAGAATATTTTGTAACAGAAGATAATTATTTATATGATGTTACTAATAATAAACTAGTAAGTAGTAGTAAAATTAATAACATATATAAATCAAATGAAGAAAATTGTGATTATTCATATTTAGTTACTTTTGAAAATAATGAATCAGTTAGTATAAGTGGCTATAGATGTTCATAAAAATAAATATTAAATAAAATATTCAAAATATAATATTAAAATCATAAAATATTTATTGATTTTGAATATTTTTTCTTGCTATTTAAGTATTTGTTTGTTATAATTTTGATTGTATAAAAAAGGAGGAAAGTCTCATGGCAAAAAAGGAAAATAGAGAAGGTATTGCTTTACAATGTACTGTTTGTAAAAATATTAATTATTTAACAAGTAAAAATAAAAAGAATACAGAAGGAAAACTTGAAGTTAAAAAATTCTGTCCAAAATGTAATAAAACAACTGACCATAAAGAAAGAAAGGCTGCGTAATAAATTATGTTTAATATAAATGATATTAAAAATGGAATGACTATTAAATATGAAGGAGTTATTTATCAAGTAGTTGATTTTCAACATGTAAAACCTGGTAAAGGTAGTGCTTTTGTTAAAACTAAACTTAAAAATTTAAAAGCAGGCACTACTCAAGAAATTACATTTAATGCTGGTATTAAAATGGAAAAAGCAGATGTAAGAAAGAGTCAATTATCATATTTATATAATGCAGGAGATAATTATGTATTTATGGATAATAATACTTATGATCAAATAGAATTACCATCTTCATTAATTAAAGATGAAATTAAATTCTTAAAAGAAGGTATGGATGTTGAGTCAATGAGTATTGAAGGAGAAATTATTGGTATTAGTTTACCAGAAAAAGTATCTTATAAAGTAATAAGTGCTCCTGATGCTGTAAAAGGTAATACTACAAGTAGTGCTCAAAAAGATGTTACTATTGAAACTGGTTACACACTAAAAGCTCCATTATTCATTAGTGAAGGAGAAGAAATAGTTATAACTACTAGAGATGGTAAATATTTTAGTAGAGGTTAATTAAACGAAGAAGAAATAAAATATAATTATGAATAATTAAATAAGAGAATTAGTGGCAGGTGTAAACTAATAATTATCATAATGAAGTTACTTATTTTGGAGTTTAAATGGTAATGCAATATAATTAATAAGATAGATTTAATCTATGAATTAAGGTGGTACCACGGGGAAACTCGTCCTTTAATGGTACTTTTTTTATTATTTTAAAGGAGTTTTATGAGAAAATTTGAAAAGATAAGTTTTAAACAATTTAAAAAAGATGTTAGTAATGATAAAGAATTATATGATAGCATTAAGTTACCTAAAAGAAGTACAAATAAAAGTGCAGGATATGATATTAGAAGTATCGAAAATGGAATTATTAAACCAAGAGAGGCAATGGTATTTAAAACTGGACTTAAAGTATGCATGAATGATGATGAAGTATTTTATATTTATACAAGAAGTTCACTTGGATATAAATATAATGTTACGATGGCTAATAGTGTAGGAGTAATTGATGCAGATTTTTATAATAACGAAGATAATGAAGGGCATTTTAGTATAAAACTTATAAATCATGGTGATAAAGACTTTAAAGTAAATGTTGGTGATAGAATAGCACAAGGTGTATTTATGAAATTTTTAACTGTAGATGAAGAAGAAAAGATAGATAATAAAAGAAAAGGTGGACTTGGTTCCACTAGTAAAAATAAGGAGGAATAATATGACTTTATTTGAAGAATTAAAATGGAGAGGACTAATTAAAGATGTAACAAGTCCTGATTTAGAAGAAAAATTAAATAAAGGTGGTATGACATTCTATATTGGAACAGACCCAACAGCTGATTCACTACATATAGGTCACTATTCATCATTTTTAATTAGTAAACGACTAGCACTTCATGGACATCATCCGATATTATTAGTAGGTGGAGCTACTGGTAGAATTGGAGATCCAAGACCATCTAGTGAAAGAGAAATGAAATCAAATGAAGAAATAGAACATAATATTAAAGGTCTTACAGCTCAAGCTAAAAGTATATTTGGATTTGAAGTAGTAAATAATTATGATTGGTCTAAAGATATAAACTTTATTGATTTTTTAAGAGATTATGGTAAATATTTTTCTCTTAATTATATGCTTGATAAAGACATTATTAAAAGAAGACTTGAAACTGGAATTACATATACAGAATTTTCATATATGATTATGCAAGCATTAGATTTTCTTCATTTATATGAAACTAAAAATTGTACACTTCAAGTAGCTGGTTCAGATCAATGGGGAAATATAACTGCTGGAGTTGATTTAATTCGTAAAAAAACAGGAGAAGAAGTTTATGCATTTACTATGCCTTTAATTACTGATGAACATGGTGTTAAAGTTAGTAAGAGTGAAGGTGGTAAAACTATGTGGCTTGATAAAAATAAAACAAGTCCTTATGAATTATATCAATACTTTATAAATGCAGATGATACAAAAGTTATTGAATACTTAAAAGTATTTACATTCTTATCTAAAGAAGAAATAGATTCTCTTGAAGAAAGTGTTAAAAATGAACCAGAAAAAAGACTTGCTCAAAAAACACTTGCATATGAAGTAGTAAAAGATTTACATGGTGAAGAAGAAGCTATTAAAGCTCGTAAAACAAGTGAAGAAGTATTTACAAAAGGTTATAGTGAAGAAGGTATGCTTGAAGAAAATATTACATTAACTGATAATATGAATTTAATGGATTTACTAGTTACTATAAAAATAGCTCCATCTAAGAGTGAAGCAAGAAGATTAATTACTGGAAATGGAATTAGTATTAATTCAAATAAAGAAGTAAATCCAGAATTTAAAATAACAGAAGAATTATTTAAAGATAAAGTTATTATTAGTAAAGGAAAGAAAACACATATAAAAGTTAACTTAGTAAAATAGTTAACTTTTTCTTTTATAATTTTATTTAATGGTATATAATTATAGTAGGTGGTGATATGAAATTAAACTTATTTGATTACTCTAAAAATAGAAAATGGTACATTAATTTAATATTTTGTTTAATATCATTTGTTGGTCTTTTAGTAATACCAGCTTTACTATATCATTTATTACGTAGTGTAATTAATAATGCTTATATATGTGATATATTTGCTAATGTGATATTTATTTTAATACTTTATTTAATGTATTTTAAAGATTTAAATAAGGAATTTAAAACATATAAAAAAGATTTTAAATCAAATATGAAAACAGCTTTTAAATATTATGTAGTTGGATTAATGGGAATGATATTTTTTAATCTAATTATTGTTACATTTTTAAAAGATATTTCATCAAATGAATCTCAAGTAAGAGAATTACTATATAATAATACATTATATGCATTATTATCAATTATAATAATTGGTCCAATAAGCGAAGAAATAATATTTAGAAAAAGTTTACAACCATTAATTAAGAATAAATGGCTTTATGCTATATGTTGTGCTCTTTTATTTGGTGGAGCTCATATACTAACAAATATACAAAATAATATATTTGTACTTACTGATTTATTTTATATATTACCTTATGCATCTTTAGGTTTAACTTTTGCACTTATGGATTATGATACAAAAAGTACATTTACTTCTATTAGTATTCATATTCTTCATAATAGTTTTACAGCAATGCTATTACTTATAACTTATTTTGGTGGATTATAATATGAAAAAGAAAAATAAAGATGAAGAAACTATTGAATTAGAAGAAATAGAAGTAGAAGAATCTAAAGAAGTAAAAGAAGAACAAGAAGAAGAAAAAGTAGAAAAGAAAAGTCATAAATTTTTAAATTTTATGATAATACTTGTTATATTAATAACAGGAATTGTATTTTATGCTAAATATGTTGGTACTAAAGGATTAATAGTAAAAGAATATAGAGTAGAGAGTAATATATTAACTAGTAATTTTAGTGGACTTAAAATAGTTCATTTTAGTGATTTATTATATAAATCAACTATTACAAAAGATGATGTTAATGCTCTAGTAGATAGAATAAATTTATTAAAACCAGATATTGTAGTATTTACAGGTGATTTAGTTAATAAAAATGTTAAGATTTCTCTTGAAGATACAAACTTTTTAATAGAAAAATTATCTAGTATTTATGCTAAAATTGGTAAATATGCAGTATATGGAGATTATGATTATAGTTATAAAGATTATGAAAAAGTAATGAGTGATAGTAATTTTAAAATATTAAATAATACTTATGAAGAAATATACTATAATACAACTGATGTTATGTATTTAGTTGGACTTAGTGTTTCTTCAAAAGAAAGTGTTAAATTAGAAGATGCATTTAAATTTTATAGTGATGATAAAAGAAGTTATACAATAGTTCTTGCTCATGATGGTAAAACTATTAAAAGTATAGATGATAGTACTTATGAAGTAGATTTAATACTTTTAGGTCATTCATTAAATGGATCAGTTGTAATTCCATTCTATGGTGGAATATTTAATGATAGTAATTCTTATAAATATTCAAAACCATATTATAGTAAAGGAATAACTGATATATATGTATCTAGTGGACTTGGTACTAATAAATATGGATATAGATTATTTAACACTCCATCATTTAACTTATATAGATTAAAAGCACAATCTTAAATGTGCTTTTTTCATAATATAAATTAGAGGTGAATTATATGTATAATAAGTTTAAATATCAAAATAACGATAGATTTGGTTTTGCAGGTCCATTTTTATTAGGTGCATTAACTGGTGGAGTAGCAGTAGGTGCTTTTAATGGTGGATTTGGACGACCAAACTATAATTATGGTTATAACTATCCATATGCAAATAATTATTATGGTTATGGATATGGATACCCTGTAATATTCTAATAAAAAAATAAGAAATTTCTTTCTTATTTTAATTCAGCCATATATTTCTTTAATTGTTTTGAATTAGGTCCTAAGATTATTTTAAGTTGATTATCAATTTCAACTATTCCTTTAGCACCTAATTTTTGTATGCCTTCTTTATTTACTATTGTCATATCTTTTAAAGTAACTTTGAGTCTTGATAAATTAATTTGTGAATCAATTATATTATCTTTACCACCTAAGTATTGAATTAATTTATTTATTTCTACAGAAAAATCTTTTCTTCTCATTTTAATTACTATTAATGAAATAATAATTAAAACTGCAATAATTATTAAATATTGATAATATACCATATTTTCATCTCCTTATTCACTTACATTTATATTTACTTCTTCATTTAACATTATAACATATTCTTTTAAATTATTCTTAAAAATATCAATGTTTTCTTGATTCCAATAATTTTCAGGTTCATTATCACTTGCTACTAAAGCTGTATCATTATTATGAGCAATAATTACACCATCTTTTACAAATGTTAAATCTGGCATATATATTTTTTTATTCATTAAGTCATCTGTATATAGATTATTACTAAGTAAGTCTACTATTTTTTGATATTTACTAGTTGATAATTCTCTATCTTTTTTAATATCTAAATAATTTATTTCTTTTATACCTAATTCTTTTAATGCATCATTTAAATAATATGCATAATGTTGACACCATTTACTATCTTTAGTACAAAAGAATACAACACCAGTTTTATTTGTTAATATATTTATTATTTCATCTATACTTCTATATACAAATATATTATCATTATCTAAAAGTGTATATTCAGTTGCAAATTTATTAACTTCACTTGTTTCTTTTTCAATATGATCAAAATGATTATAAATTAAATAAGCTCCAAGTATAGCTATTAATATAATAAATGATATTTTTAATTTCTTCATATACTTCACATCCTTTATTAATTTTATCATAATTTTTTTAATTTGTCTTTATATATAGAATTGTTTCATAATAGATTCATTTTTGTGTTCACTATAATATTTTGTATCAAATAATTCTTTTACTATTAATTTAACTGGTTTTTTACTTTTATTTTCATATTTTATTTTTATACTTTTAGGATTTTCTCTTGTTTCATTATTCTTTTTCATATAATCAAATAGAGTAATAAGACAAGAAGTTAATGTAATAAAAGATAATATTGTGATAATTATATCAGTATTTATAATTAAAAAGTTTATAATAGATAGTTTAGATTTAAATAATGGAAGACTAATTAATATAAATGATAATATTACACATATATCTAAAATAATTGTTTTAATTTTACCAGTTTTACTTGATTGAACATTACCACCATATCTATATGTTGAATACATTGTATAAATTATTGATATTTCTATTATTAATGGTAAAAACATAAATATATTTATAAATCCTAAAAGAATAAATGATATAAAGTTTAATAACTTATCACTAATTCCATCTATAAGACTTCCAAAAAAAGTTGATACTTTTAATTTTCTTGCTAAAAATCCATCTATTGTATCAGTTAAAAATAGACAAATAATTATAATTGATACAATACTAGCTCCATAATAGTAATATATAAATGGTAATATAACAGCACCAATTAGTCTTGTCATTGTAATAGTGTTTACAAGAATTAATTCAATAGTTTTTAATACTTTTTTATTCATATAATTATTTTATGAAAAATGATATTAATTGTCAATAAATCTAGATATTTTTAATATAATATGGTATAATTAGTACACATATGGGGCTGCATTGTTTCGACAGGATTTGGTTTTTGTAAGATGCAAGTAGTAGGCATACTATAAATGCAAAACTTAAAATAATCGGAAACGATAGAAATTTTGTACCAGCTTTTGCCTAATTAGGTAAGCTAGTCTTCCTTAAAATCTTTTGTTCACGAGATTTTAAAGGGAGTCATAAAGTGAACTATATTATAAGTATGTTTATGGCTTATAACGAATAATTAATAAACTTAGAATAATAAGAGAAGTTGGCAATCTACATTATTATTTGAATTTATAAACCAACTAAACTTGTAGATGTCTTAGGGAAACTAATTTTGGACAGGAGTTCATTACTCCTCAGCTCCACCAATGAAGTATTTAAGAAGGGTTAATCTCTTCTTTTTTTTAATATAAAAATAATAGGTGGTTGTTTATAAATAATAGAAATATTGTTATAATAGATATAGATTTGTCTAATTATTAAATAAAAAATTAAAGGAAGTGATTAAGTTGTATGAATATTTAAATACTACTGCAAAAGAATATCTTTCTAAAGAATTAAAAATAAGTTTTTTTAAAAATTTTGATTCAAAAGACTTATTTAGAAGATGTGAAAAAGAAATGGATATACTTTATGATAAAAATTTACTTTTTGTTATTGAACAGTTATATAAATTTAAAAAAGAAAATAAAAACGTTAAATATCATTTTAGAGGTAATATAAATAATTTATTACTTTTATATGTACTTGATATAAGTTATGTAAATCCTTTAGAATATAATTTACCTTATGAATTATTTAATGATAGAACTATTAATGTTGATATAATTAATGAACCAAGTATTCTTTTTATTAATTATTTAGAAAGACAAACAGATACTTTTAAAATAGTTCATGGCTTTTTTGTAAAAGAAGATATAAGAGAAGTTAATCAACTTTTAGAAAATCACTATTTACTTTTACCTTGTGATTATTTAGATAATAATATGTTATTAAGATTTAATGATTTAAATATATTAGAGACTATCAATGATTATAGAGATTATAAAGATAAATATATGATAATAAGAATAGATGAAAAGAATGTAATTAAAAGTGATAAAGTTTGTCTTAATAATGTATTTACTAATAAATTTGAAAAAGAAATATCTAAAATATTAAAACCAAAAACTATCAATGATTATATAAAAATAAAAAGTATAGGTCATGGTACTGATGTATGGAATAATAATCAAGATAAGTTAGTAAAAGAAAAAAAGATAAATTTAAATAATTTAATCGCAACTCGTGAAGATATATTAGAGTATTTATTAAATCATAAAATAAAAAAAGATATAGCTCTAGATATTACAATGTTTATTAGTTTAGGAAAGTCACAAAAAGACCCAATTAAATGGGAACAATATATTAAAATAATGAAAGAGAATAAATGTGAAGAAATATTTATAGATATTTTCTCTAAAATATTATTTATTTTTGGTAGAGGTCAAGCAGTAAGTGAATGTTTATATGCTTTAGATAAAAATAATTATTGTAAAGATAAGTTAAAAGGTAGGTAATAATTAATGTATAATGAATTAAATTTTGATGCTAAAAATTATTTATTAAAAGAATTAAATAATATTTTTTATAAAAAATATGGTGATAAAAAATTATTAAAGAGATGTTACAAAGAATTAAATTTACTTTATGAAAATAATGTATTATTTATTATAAAATATCTGTATAAATTTAAAAAAGAAAAGAAAGATGTTTCATATTATTTTAATGGTATGATTAATAACTTGTTTGTTTTGTATGTTTTAGGTTTAAATAAAGTTGATCCAATAAAATATAATTTATCTTATGAACTTTATTTTGATGAAACATTAGATGTATGTTTAAATAATTACAATACTTCTGATTTTATTGAATATTTAACTAAAAATAATAATGGTTTTCATATAGTAAAAGGAAAAACAAATAACAAATTAAATGAAGATAATAACTATTTATTAATTCCTTATGGTTATGAAGATAAAAAAATGTTATTTAATTTAAATGAAGAAAGTATAATGGAAACAAAAGAAGATTATCATAAATACAGTTTTACTTATTTAACTATTAAAATTTCGAATAAATATTTTTTAGATGGTTATGATAAATTAGATTTAATAAATTGTATCAATACTCCAAATGAAAAAGAAATATCTGATACTATTAAACCTAAATCATTAGAAGATTATATCAAAGTTAAAAGTATAGCACATAGCCTAAGATGTTGGAAAAATAATCAAGATATTCTATTTACTAAAAATAAATTAAATATTGATACTTTGATAACAAGTAGAGATGATATTTATGATTATTTAATTAAGCATAATATAGATAAAGATTTAGCGATAGATATAATTAAATTTATATGTAGACATAATGATATAAACTCTTATATTTGGAAAGAGTATTTAAAAATAATGGAAGATAATAATTGTGAAGAAATATTTATTAAAATAATCACTAATATAATGTCTATACATGGTCGTGGCCAAGCTATTAGTGAATGTTTATTTGTATTAGATAAAGATAATTATATAGAAATATAAAAAATTAGAAAGGTTAAAAATAAAATATGAAAACAATAGATTTATTTAAAGCAACAATTTCTTTTGAAAATGATAGTTATATGAATATTGTTTTATATTTAGTTTATAATGGTAAAGAAAAATTAAAAAATGAAATTCCACAAATAAAATTTAAGAATTATGAAAGTAAAAAATTCTTATCTGTTGATATAAAAAATATTAAAATTATAGAAAATTTAAAAAGATTAAATAAATCTGATGAATTATATATAAAAGATGTATTAGAATATGTAAAAAAGCATCAGAAATTATTATTAGATTATTGGAATGCAGATATATTAGAATTTGAAGCTAAACAGATATTCTTTGATGAAAAGAATGATCATTTTGGATGTACTAGTTTAAGTAAAAGAAAATCAGGATTACCAATGAACTTAGTTTTCTATTGTTCTTATACGCTTGATAGAGATAATATATTATTTTTTCAAAATGATTATGGTAAACTTAATTATGATAATATGATTATGATGAGTGTTGATAAAGATAATCCACAAATATTAGTAAATAGAAAAATTAATATAAAAGAAGAAGATATAACACAATTAAAAACTTTTATAAAAAAATATTATAGAGTAATAACAGAATATAATGATGATACCATAAATGATGCTGAACTATTTGATTTAATTAATGAGAATAAGAAATTATAATTATTTTATAATCTAAAAATAATAAGACGTGATATAATTGTATAGAAGAAGCAATACATATGTAGCTTCAAATTTAAGTTTTATATTGCCTAGTGGCCAAGTGGTAAGGCTCTGGACTCTGACTCCAGCATTCACAGGTTCGAATCCTGTCTAGGCAACCAATATGCTAAAATAGCTCAATTGGTAGAGCAACTGAATCGTAATCAGTAGGTTGGGGGTTCGATTCCTCTTTTTAGCACCAGATTGATACTAAACTCGAACTTTTGTAATTCGAGTTTTAAAATTTTATAAAAAAATTAAATAAGAAGTTAGTGTAGAATAAGTGTGGAGATTTAACTCCTAAAAAATAAGAAATATAATTATATAAAAATATTAATATGTAA
>CANRCX010000005.1 GCA_947629235.1 uncultured Bacilli bacterium
CTATATGCTTTAACAGCATAAAATTTTGTGTTTAAATCATGTGGTAAATATCTAATATTTTGTGATATACTATTCATGTAATTCAAGTCCTTTCGTATTATTGTTTTCGTTAACTCAATTATACGACTTGAATTACTTTTTTTATATAGAAATGTTTCACATCAATTGTAACACTACAATATGACAAAAAATTATATTAAAACCTGTATTGACTTTATATGCAAATACATGATATACTGCTTATCGATTAGTACTCAGGAAACTTACGAAGCCTTAAGTCAATCTACCTAATTTCTTTTAGAGATTAGGTATTTTTGTTAATTGGTGATTGTGATATAATTAATTTGTATGTTATTGGTAAAATAAGTCTTCAAAGAAGATTTATGTTTAAATATCAATTGCATTCCGAACTTGGCTGTGGTACAAGCTGCTATCAATAATAAATAAAAGAATAAACTAAGATAACACAATTTTATCTTAGTTTTTAATTTAAAAAAATTACATTAAGATTTTAAATAAATCTTAATCAGACTGTTGACAAAGTAAAAAATGTAAACAGTCTTTTAATTTAAGAAAAAAAGTATTATAATTGAAATAACGAGATAGAACTTTATTCTAACCAAATAAAAGTTATCACATATCTCGTTTTTTTGTAGAAAAAATGATATAATAAAGATGGTTAGAGTAAAGGAATTGATAAAATGATAACAATAAAAAAAAACAATACAAAGTGAAATCGTATTTATGACAATGGAAGAAATGGTGCCAGAAAACAGCATCTATCGAAAAATAGATAAATACATAGATTTCACTTTTATTTATGAAAAGGTAAAAAACTTATATAGTGAGAATAATGGAAGACCAAGTATAGATCCAGTAGTATTATTTAAATTAGTATTTATACAAGCAATAGATGGAATAAAATCAATGAGAAAGACATGTGAGAAAATAAAGGTAGATGCAGAATATAGATGGTTTTTAGGAATACCATATGGACAAGAGACACCTCACTTTTCAACATTTAGTAAAAATTATGAAAGAAGATTCAAGAATACAAATATATTTGAAGAAATATTTGTAGAGATAATAAAACAAGCAAAGAAATATGGAATGTTGAATGAAGAATTTTTTATGGATTCAACACATAGGAAAGCAAACGCAAATAAAAATAAGTATGAAGATAAAATAGTAGAAGAAATAAAGAAAAGAAGAAAATATTTAGAAGAAGAAATAAATGAAGAAAGAAAAAAGTTAGGAAAAAAAGAATTTGAATATAAAGATGAATATGAAGAAAAACATATAAAAGTAAGTAAGACAGATAAAGAAAGTGGATATTATCATAGAGATAATAAAGAAAAAGGATTTATGTATTTAGAACATAGAACAGTAAATGAAAAATGTAATATAATAACAGATGCATATGTAACAAAAGGAAATATACATGATTCAGTAGTATGTGAAGAAAGATTAGAATATCAAAAGAAGAAACTAGGATTAAATATTAAAAAAGTAGGATTAGATTCAGGGTATGACACAATAGATATAAAAAGATATTTTGAAGAAGAAGGAATATATGGAGTAATACAATATAGAAGTTATGGACAAGGAAAAACAGAGATAAGGAAATGGCAATTTGAATATTTAAAAGAAGAAGATGTATATGTATGTCCCAAGACAGGAATAATATTAAGATACAGAAATATTAATAAAAATGGATATAAAGAATATTATGACAGAAAACAATGTGAAGGATGTCCATTTAAAAAAGAATGTTGTGGAAAAAATAAATATAGAAAAATAAGAAGATTAATATGTGAAGAGATAAATGAAAAAGCAAGAGAAAGAAGATTAAGTACAGAGGGAAAAGAATTATTTAAAAAAAGAAAGACAACAGTAGAAAGAAGTTTTGGAGATTCAAAACAGAATCATGGATATAGATATACATTATACAAGGGTGTGAAAAAGAATCAAGTATATACACACTTAATTTGTGCTGCTCAAAATATGAAAAATATAGCAATAAAACAAGAAAAAGTTAATGGAGAACCATTAACAAATACTTATTTTCATAAAAATATTAGTAATTTTTTTAAAAAATCAAAAATTTTTCAAAAAATACAAAAATTATTTTCAAAAGAAAACCTCATATTTTTTCAAATATGGGGTTTGTCTACACTCTGATTAAGATTTTAAATAAATCTTAATCTTTTTTTATTTTGTTCTGTGTTGAGCAATTTTTTTAAAAATGTGTTATAAAAGAAATAGATACTTATTTAAATAAATTTAAAGTATGTTATAATAATGAAAAGGAGAAAAAATGGAAGTAAAGATTTTAAAAGGTACTAATCAAATTGGTGGATGTATTACAGAAATAACAAGTAAAAAAGGTACAAAAATTATTATTGATTTTGGTGAAGATTTAGATGATAGTATTAAAACTAATATTGATATTGATGGTTTAACTAGTGGAAATAAAAAATATGATGCAGTTTTTATTACACATAGTCATACAGATCATATTGGTTTAATAAATAATATTCTTGATGATATACCTGTTTATGTAGAAAAATATTCTAAAAAAATATATGTATTAAGTTCAGTATTCACACATAAAAAAGCTAGATTAAAAACAACTCATATGTATTTTAAAACACCAATAAATATAAAAGATGATATTATTGTGACACCTTATCTTGTTGATCATTCATCTTATAATTCTTCTATGCTATTAATTGAAGTAGATGGTAAAAAAATATTACATACTGGGGATTATAGAAGTAATGGTTTAAAAGGTAATGATTTTGAACTAACTTTAAAAGAAATAGGGCATGTTGATATGATTATAACAGAAGGTACATCTCTTAGTAAAAATGATGAAGAAAATGAAACTGAAGAAGCATTAATGAAAAGAGTAGAAGAAGCATTTAAAAAATATAATCAAGTTTTTATATTACAGTCTTCAACAAATATAGACAGAATTGTAGGTTTTTATAATACCGCGATTAAAACAAATAAAAACTTTATTCAAGATTTATTTACAGCTAATATTACAAGTTCATTAAAAGATAAAAATGTACCAAAACCTGGTTTTCCTAATCTTTATGTATGGATACCAACTAAATATAATAAGAAAAGCTTAAAGTTTTATAAAAAATATATTATGCCTTTTAAAAAATATAGTAAGATGATTTCTTATAAAGATAATAATTATGCTTTAATGGTTAAAAATACAATGCTAGATGATTTAAAAAAATTATATAATAAAAATCATATAACAAATGCTTGCTTAATATATTCAATGTGGAATGGTTATAAAGAAAAAGAAGATATAAATAATTTTTTAGATAAAATTAAAGAATTAGGAATTAAAGAAGTTATTGATTATCATACAAGTGGTCATGCTGATAAAAAAACAATTGAATTATTAAATAGTTTAAATGCTAAAAAAGTAATTCCAATTCATACAACTAATCCAGAAAAATTAACAAAAATATTAAATAATGTTGTTTTAGTTAAAGACGATGAAGTAATAAAATTGTAGTAGAGGTAAAAATGAAAATAGATTATGATTTTAAAACATTTATAGATAAATTTAAAGAAGAATTCCCTGGCTTTATATTAAGAGTTAGAGATTTAAAAGATAACGGAAATATAGCATATTATAATGGAATAAAAGCTTTTACTATTAAAGAAATTACTGAAAAAGAAAAAGGAGAAAAAAAAGAATTAAAAAAAGTAGTTTTAGATTTTCCTATAAATACTTATAAATGTAATGTAACTTCAATTAAAGAATGTACAAGTAAACAAGAATTAAAAGAATATCGTGAAAATATATATAATTTATGTGAGAATATGAGTAACTTATATGACTTTAGTATGTCTTATATATCATATGAAAATGCTAAAGAATATAATCATGATGAAACAGAAAAAAGAATGGAAAAATTTATAGACAAAGCTAATGAATATAAACATTATGAAAATTTTAAAATAAATATTAAACAAGAGAAAAATAAAATAGTATTTGATGGTGAAATGAGTGTATATCAAATAATTATGATGCAGTATTATTTTTTATATTATATGAAAATAAATGAAACTAAAAATAAAGATAATACTATTACTTTAAAAGAAAGAAAAGATACTATTAAAAACATTAAATTTAATTTTGAAGCAAATTATAGAAAAAATAGATCTGCAAAAGAAGATAGAATTAAAAATTTTAGAGAAGGAATTGTAAATTCAATTAACAAATATGAAGGAAAAGGTTTACTTGAAAAAAAATATCAACATATATTTATGTTACAAGGAAAAGATAGTAATATTTTTACAAATAAATCTTTAGAACATTTTGAAGAAGAATATGGTATTACAAATAAAAAAAGAGAAAAATCTGGTAGAATTGATTGTATATTCTATGATTATGAAAAAGATGAATTAAAAAATATATATTTATTAGAAATGAAAGTTGATGATCCTGTTATATTAGGGATGCAAGGTGTTTTAACTCATTTAGATGATATTAAAGAATTACTAAAAGACGAAAAACAAATTAATAAATTAATTGAAAGAATAGAATATCGCCATAAAATGTTTAGTGGTAAAAAATTAAATACATCTAAATTTAAAGATGAGTATAATAAAAAAATAGCTAATATTCATTTTTATACAATAGTTGGTTATACTACTGAAGATAAAATTAACTCTGCTAAAGATAAATTAAATAGTTTATTAAGTGAAGAAAAAATACAAAAGATTGGTGGACTTCCAAAATGGGCTTTTGATGAAAGCCAAACTATTCCAAAAATAATGGATGAAATAAATAATGAATATCCTAATACTAAGATTAAATTTTTTATAGAGTCTACTTTATGGAAAAAAGATGGTGATATTACAAAAGAATTTAAAGAAGGAATAATTAATAAAAATAAAAATGAATTTGAATGGAAAAATATAAGGAGTATAAAATGAAAATATTACATACTAGTGATTTACATTTAGGTAAAAATTTATCTGAAGAATCATTCTATGAAGATCAAAAATATATACTTGATGAAATAATAAATATAGTAACTGAGAAAAAAATTAATGTTGTTTTAATACCAGGAGATATCTACGATAAAAGTATTCCAAGTTCAGATGCAAGTATGTTATTTGATAACTTTTTAACTAGATTATCAAAAATGAATGTTAAAGTTTTAGTTACTAGTGGTAATCATGATTCTAATGAAAGATTATCATATGGATCTAAAATATTTAATGAATTTAATATACATATTGTAACATCTTATGAAGGACAAATTGAAAAAGTTAGTATAGATGATGTTGATTTTTATTTATTACCATTTTTAAAACCATTTCATTTAAAACATTTAATGGATGAAACTGAATATGAAAATATTAAAAATTCTAATGATATGATGAAATGGATCTTAGAAAGAGAAAAAATAGATAAAAATAAGAAAAATATATTACTCGCTCATCAATTTGTGATGTGGGATGGAAAAATGCCTGAACAATGTGATTCAGAAAGTATTTCTTTTAATAGTGTTGGAACATTAGATGCAATAGACGTTAATTTATTAGATGATTTTGATTATGTAGCTTTAGGACATATTCATAGACCACAGAAAATAAAAAGAGACACTGTTAGATATTCAGGTACACCACTTAAATATTCATTTAGTGAAGTTAATGATAAAAAAAGTGTAGTAATAATTGATAGTGATAATATAGAAAATATTGAATTATTAGAATTAAAACCACTTAGAAATATGCAAGTATTAAGGGGTACTTTTGATAGTATTATGAATATGAAAAGTAGTGATGATATTATTAAAGTAGAATTAGAAGATGAAAACACTATTATTTCACCAATGGAAGATATTAAAAAAAGATTTAAAAATGCTATTTCTTTAGTATTTCTAAATAAATATGAATCCAATATTGAAAATAAATTAGTAGAAATTAAAGAAGATGATAGTCCTTATGAATTATTTAAATCATTCTTTTTAGAACAAAATGGAAGAGAAATGACTAATGAAGAACAAGAATATATTAAATCAATTATTGAAAATTTAAAGGAGGATATATAATATGCAATTAAAAAAATTAACATTACAAGCATTTGGTCCTTTTAAAGATAAAGTTATAATTGATTTTGAAAAAAGAAATATTAATAAAGGTTTACTTTTAATATCAGGTGATACTGGAGCAGGTAAAACTACAATATTTGATGCAATATGTTATGCTTTATATGGTCAAACATCAGGTGAAACAAGAACAGCTAATTCACTTCGTAGTGATTGGTCATCATCTGATATAGATACATTTGTTGATTTAGAATTTTATTATAAAAATAAACTTTATGAAGTAAAAAGAAGTCCAGAATATATAAGAAAGAAAAAAAGTGGTGATGGAGAAACTAAACAAGCAGCCACTGCAGAAATTTGTATAGATGGTAGAATAATTACTAAAGTAACTGATGTAACTAAAGAAATAGAAAATTTAATTGGACTTGATTATAAACAATTTAGACAAGTAGCAATGTTATCACAAGGAGAATTTACAAAATTTTTACTTGCTAATTCAGAAGAAAAAACAACAATATTTAGAAAAATATTTGCAACTGAATTTTATGATACATTACAAACTAAATTAAAATCTAATATGTTAATAAAAAAAGATGAAATTGAAAGAATAAAAGATAAAATAGATACAGAAAAGAAGAATTTAGAACCAATTATAGATGTTTATGGATTAAGTAATGATGAATTATTAAAAACATTAAATAATAAAATAAAAGAAGATAATGGTACAGTTTTAATAACTAAAGAATTAAGAGATAAGAAAAATGATGAAAAGACAAAATTATCAACTGAAATATCTAATATAAATAAACTAAATAATGATATTTTAACTTATCAAAAATCAAAAGAAGATTTAAGTAATTTATTATCAAATAATCCTAATATTAAAGAAGAAAAAGAAAAATATGAATATAATATTAAAGTAGGAAACACTATTAGTAATATATTAGATAAATTAGATATTACTTCAAAATCTTTAGTAGATAAAAAAGAAAAAGAAATACAAAATAAAAAAGATTTAGAAAATAGTCAAAAAGAATATAAAGAAAAAGAAAATAAATTTAAATTTATAGATAATTATTCTAAAAATATAGATGTTTTAAATAAAGAAATAAATGATTTAATAAATAAAAATAAAGATTATGATAATTATTTAAATAAAGTAAATGAATTAAATAATATAAAAGAAGAATATAAAATTAATACTGATAATTATGAACAACAAAATCTTATATATCAAACTATGAGAAAAGAGTATTATTTAAATATTTCTGTAGAAATAGCTGAAACACTAGAAGAAGGTCAAGCATGTCCAGTATGTGGATCTAAAACACATCCTAAAAAAGCTGTTTCTACTAATAGTAAATATACTAAAGAAGATATAGAAGCATTAGAAAAAGAATTAAAACAAATTGATAATTTAAGAAAAACAAATGAAGCTAGTATTGAACAAATTAATAAAGTAATAAAAGAATGTAATATTTCAGAAGATATAGATATATTAGATGAAAAAAACAAAAATATAAAGTTATTAAAAGAAAAAGAAGAAGAAAAAGAAAATTTAGATATTGAATTTAAAAAATTATCTCTTGAAAAACAAAAGTTATTAGCAGATATTAAAAGTTATGAAGATAATATTAAGATATATAATGATGATATTAATTCTTTAGAAGAAAGTATTAAAGAATATAATAATAAATTAGATAGTGTATATAAAGAAAATAATACTAATTATGAAGAATATACAAATAAAAAACTAAATCAATATGATTTATCTTTATTAAAAACAAAACTAGAAGAATTTGATAATACTAAAAAATCACTTGAATCAACTATTAAATTATTAGAAAAAGAAGTAAAAGATAAAGAAATAGTTGATATTAAAGAATATGAAGATAAACTAAATAATGTTTTAGAAGAATATAAAGAATTAGATGATATGTATACTAATTTAAATGCAACATTAGAAAAATTAAAATCATCTACTAATAATATTGAAAAATATTTAGAAAGTTATAAAAATATTCAAAAAGAATATGATATTGTTAAAATTTTAAGTGATACAGCTAATGGATCAATTACTGGTAAACAAAAAATTACATTTGAAAATTTTGTACAATCATATTTTATGAAAACAGTTTTAATTGAAGCAAATAAAAGATTAATTAAAATGACTGATAGTAGATATGAGTTAAAGAGAAAAGAAACAGAAGCAAAATTAAATGCTAGAACTGGATTAGATTTTTCTATATTTGATTCATATACAGGAAAAGAAAGAGATGCATCATCACTATCTGGTGGTGAAAAATTTAAAGCATCTTTAGCATTAGCTTTAGGATTAAGTGATACTATTAGTAATAATCGTGGTGGGATTAAAATAGATTCATTATTTATTGATGAAGGATTTGGATCATTAGATTCAGAATCATTAAATCAAGCATTAAATATTTTAAATGATCTATCTTCTAATGATAAATTAGTTGGTATAATATCACATGTTTCTGAATTAATTAGTAGAATAGATAATAAAATATTAGTAAATAAAACTAATACTGGAAGTATAGTTAATATTGAATCAACTAATTAATAAAAAATACTCATATATTATATAAGTATTTAAAAGAATATAAACTAGGGATACCTAGTTTTTTATATCATATAAAAGTTTTCTGAAGTATCAACAGTTGTACTTTCTAATTTTTGAAGTCTAGTATCTAAATTTTTAACTTGACGCTCTAATTTACTAATTCTATTTTCATAATCATTAGTGTCTTGATAATAATCATTATTTATAATATTAGGATTATTATTTGGTATCATATTAGGATTTTGAACTATTGGTACTAAATTTTGACCATAAGCTTGATATTGAGTATTTACATTATATCCACTAGGTGGAATTACAACTCCAGGATTTTGATAACCTTGTACTGTATTTTGATAATACATATCTCTATTTTTCATTACATCACCTACAATAATATATGACAAATTGTATATCTTAGTGTATAATATTCATAAGCGAGGTGGATATTTTGAGACTTAAACATATTAAAAATGCAAGTGAAATAATATCAAAATCAAAATATTTAATAAAGAATCCTATAGAATATAAAGGAAAGTGGAAAAAATTATTTAACAATAATAATGATATTGAAATAGAAATTGGAATGGGAAAAGGAAAATTTATTATAAGTAAAGCTATTAATAATCCAAATATAAATTATATTGGAATAGAAAAATATGATAGCCCACTAGTAAGTGCAGTAAAAAAATTAGAAGAATTAGATATACCAAATTTAAAATTAATTTGTTTTGATGCTAGTAATATAAATGATATATTTGATAAAGAAATTACAAAAATATATCTTAATTTTAGTGACCCATGGCCTAAAAAAAGACATACTAAAAGAAGACTTTCATCTCCTAATTTTTTAGAAAAATATGATAAAATATTTAAAGATAAAAATGATATTGAAATGAAAACAGATAATGATGAGTTATATGAATATTCTTGTAATTCATTTATAGATAATGATTATGAAATTATTAAAACAGATACTAATTATTTAGATGAATATAGAACAGAATATGAAGATAAATTTATTAGTTTGGGTAAAAATATAAATTATATTCATGTTGTTAAAAAATAAATAATTTGTTATAATTTTATTATATGGAGAATTAAAAATGATTAAGAAAATACTAATTATAATTTGTGTATTTATGTTATGTGGTTGTACAGCTATTAACATTAATAAATTATCATTTCATGAAATTGTTGATAATGTAATATCTAAAGAAAATAAACAATACAATACAAATAATAAAGGCTATAGATATTTTTTACCAACAGAATTTAGTGTGTCTAAAGATAGTGATTTTGTTCAAGAATTAACATCACATAATAGTGTTTACTATTTAAATGTAGATATAGTTAGTTATTATTATAAAAATCTAATGAAAACAGAGCATGATTTAAGTGATTATGAATACTTTACATTTGAAAATGGTGATAAAATAGGATACTTAAGAATTAGAAAAAATAATGATTACTTTTTTGTTGAAGTGTGTTATAATTATGCTATAATAGAAGTAGAGGTAAAAGAAAGTGAGCTAAAATATGCAGTATCACGAAGTATGATGATCTTAAATTCTATAAAATATAATGATTTAATAATAGAAAAATATATTAATGAAAATGATATAGAATCAAAAGAAACAATATATAAAATACCTGAACCTAAGAATAAAAATGATTCAAAAAATATACTACAGTATATAGAAGAATATGAAGAGTCAGAAGAGTAAGAAAGAGGTGCTATTATGGGCGTATTTTCAAAGTTAAAAGGTATATTTTATGATGAAGTTGTAGTTGATGAAGATGTACCAGAAGAAGAAATAGATAAAGTAGACAAAATAGTAAAAAAAGAAATAAAAGAAGATAGACCAAAAGTAGAAGAAATAAAATATAAAACTATTGAACTAGAACCAGAAAAAGAAGAACCAGTAAAAACAGATAGTACATTTAGTGAAAGAGATTTATTTAAAAGTGAAAGGACATTTAATTTTACAGAATTTGATGATGAAGAAGAAGTTAGTACACCATCTAGAAGAAATGTATTAAATAATATTGATAATTCTGTAAATAATATTAGTACAACAACAAGAAGTACAGAACCTATTTTACCAGAGCAACCTAAGACATTTAAACCAAGTCCTGTTATTTCACCAATATATGGTATATTAGATAAAGATTATAAAAAAGATGAAATAAAATCAAAACCTATTAAACCAAATGTAACAACATCTAGTGTTACTAAATATGATACAGTTAGAAGAAAAGCTTATGGAACACTAGAAGATGAACTAGAAGATACATTAAATTCAATAAACAAGTTGTCAACAACAACTATTAAAAAAGAAATTAATAAAGTAGATAAAGAAGTAGATAAATTAGAAAAAACTTCTAAAATTGAAGATTTAATATCTAAAATAGATGATGCAACTCAAGAATTTGATGATAGTATAACTGTTGGTGATTTAGAAGATAATTTAGAAAGCAATATAAAAATAACAACTTTTGATGATAATAATGAAGATGATAAAGTAGAAGATGTTCATGAAGATAAAGATCTTGATAGTACATTAGAGCATGATTTATTTAATTTAATAGATTCAATGTATGATAAGGAGAATTAAAATATGAATGAAACATTACTTTTAGCAATATACTTATTATTGATAGTATTAATAGTACTTGCAATTGCTGTATTAATTAAAGTTTTACTTACATTAAACAAAGTTGATGTAATATTAGAAGATGTTACAACTAAAGTAAAATCACTTGATAAACTATTTAATGTTATTAACTTTGCAAATGATAGAATATCAATGTTAAGTGAAACATTAGTAGGATTTATAACAAGCGGAGTTAGAAGACTAACAAGAGTATTAAATAAAAATAAAGACAAAGAAATGGAGGAAGATATTGATGAGTAAAAAAGAAAAAAGTGGTGGATTTGGAAAATTCTTAGGTGGTTTAGCTGTAGGAGCTGGACTTGGAATTCTATTCGCACCAGATAAAGGAGAAAATACAAGAAAAGTTCTTTCTAAAAAAATAGAAGAATTAATTGCACAATTAAAAGAAGTAGATATGGATGAAGTAAAAGATGAACTTCTTTATAAAGTAGAAACATTACAAGCAGATTTAAAAGAATTAGATAAAGAAAAAGCTAAAGATTTAGTATTAAAAGAAGCTAAAAATATTAAAGAAAAAGCAGAAGATATCTATGAATATGCTGTAGAAAAAGGAACTCCTGTTGTAGAACAAGCAGCAGATGAAGTTAGAAAACAAGCACTTAAAGTAGTAAAAGAAATAGAAAAGAAATTAGAATCAGATACTAAAAAAAGTAAAAAATAAAAGACTATAATTAGTCTTTTTGTTTAGTTTGATAAATAATAAGTATTCTATATTAAATATTTACAAATATAATTTTATATGTTAAAATTCTAATATATTAAAATTAAATGCGAAGAAAATATTAATAAATCACTTATTAAAGAGAGCTTATGATGGTGGAAATTAAGTATAATATTTATTAATTCCTATTCTTCTTATGCAGATAAATTTAAAGTTTATCCGGGATTTCCCGTTATTAAAATTAAGTAAATTAAAGGATGGTACCGTCTTATTGACTCCTTATATCATCCTTTTTATTTTGGAGGATTTATGAAAAATGAAAAAATTACTTTAAGAAGTGAAGATTTTGCAAAATGGTATACTGATGTAGTAAAAGCTGCTAGACTTGCAGATTATTCAACTGTAAAAGGATGTATTATATTTGAACCTAATGGTTATGCAATATGGGAAAAAATGCAAAGTGTACTTGATTCAATGTTTAAAGAATGTGGTCATCAAAATGTATATTTACCTGTATTAATACCAGAGAGTTTACTTGCAAAAGAAGGAGAATTAATTAATGGTTTTGCACCAGAATGTGCATGGGTTACTACTGGTGGACAAGATACTTTAGAAGAAAGACTTGCATTTCGTCCTACAAGTGAAACATTATTTAGTGACTACTATAGTAAAACTGTTAAAACATATAGAGATTTACCAAAATTATATAATCAATGGTGTAATATAATTAGATGGGAAAAAGAAACAAGACCATTTTTAAGATCAAGAGAATTCTTATGGCAAGAAGGACATACAGTTCACTCTACAAGTGAAGAAGCAGAACTTGAAGCAAATAGAATGTTAGATGTATATAAAACATTTTTTGAAAAATATTTAGCAATACCAGTAATAACTGGAAAGAAAACAGAAAAAGAAAAATTTGCAGGAGCAGAATACACTCTTACAGTAGAAGCATTAATGCAAAATGGAGTTAGTTTACAATCAGCAACAAGTCATTATTTTGGACAAAAATTTTCAAAAGCTTATGATATAAAATTTGTAAATAAAAATAATGAATATGAATATTGTTATCAAACATCTTGGGGAAGTACAACAAGAATGATAGGTGCATTAATTATGGTACATTCTGATGATAGAGGACTAGTTTTACCACCAAAAATTGCTCCAAAACAAGTATGTATTATACCTATTAAAAATGATGAAAAATTATTAGATATCAGTAAAAAAATAAATGAATCATTATTATCAAAAGGAATTAGTTCATATATTGATTATTCAGATAAATCAGCAGGATTTAAATTTGCAGAAGCAGAAGTTAATGGAATACCACTTAGAATAGAAATTGGTCCAAGAGATTTAGAAAAGAATGAAGTAACTGTAGTTAGAAGAGATACTTTAGAAAAAGAAATAGTAAAATTAAATGATATAATAAATGTAGTAGTGCAATCATTAGATAAAATGCAAGATAATTTATATAATAGAGCACTTAAAAATCTACAAGATAGAACATATGATGTTACTACATTAAAAGAAATAGAAGATATCATGAATAATAAACCTGGATTTGTAAATGCATACTGGTGTGGAGATAGTGAATGTGAAGTAAAAATGAAAGAAATAAAAGGTACTAAATCTAGATGTATTATTGAAAGTAAAGATTATGAAGATGAAAAATGTGTAGTTTGTGGTAAAGATGCTAAACATAAAGTAGTATGGGGAATACAATATTAGTAAAAATATTATAAAATACTTGACAATTACATATAATTTAATATATAATCTTATTTGTTGAAAAAGAAAGAAAGAGATCCACTCTTCACCAGATGTATTAATACATTGGTATAAAAGCTTATTTATATTAAATATGTTTTTAAGTGGACTCATGTCCACTTTTTTAATGTAAAATATGGAGGTGTTAGCAATAGCTAAGCAAAATAATGAAGTTCTAATTAATGAACAAATAACTATACCAGAAGTTATGGTAATTGGACCTAATGGAGAAAAAATGGGTATCAAAAAAATAGAAGATGCTCTAACTTTATCAAAATATGCTGGACTTGATTTAGTATTATTAAATAGTGATCCTAAAAATCCTGTTTGTAAAATAATCGATTATAACAAATATCGTTATGAAAAACAAAAACAAATCAAAGAAGCTAAGAAAAAACAAAGAGAACAAAATCTTGAGTTAAAAGAATATAGACTTAGTGTCTCTATTGATATAGGAGATTTTGAAACTAAATTAAGAAATGCTAAAGCATATTTAGAAAAAGGTCATAAAATTAAAGTAACTGTTAGATTTAAAGGAAGACAACTTTCACATCCAGAACTTGGTCGTGATGTAATCTTAAGATTTGCAGATAGATTAAGTGATGTTGCTGAAATAGAGTCTCAACCAAAAATGGAAGGTAGAAGCATGCAGTTATTCTTAACACCAAAAAAATAGAAAGGAAGATGTAATATGCCAAAAATGAAATCACATGGTGGTATTAGTAAAAAAATTAAAGTAAGAAATTCTGGTTCAACAAAAATTGGACATGTAGGAGCTAATCATAATAGTGGAAAGAAGCCAACAGACTTCAATAGAAAAGCAAGAAAGGGTTCTAATCTAAGCACAGGAGATGCTAGAAGATATAAAGGACTTTTAGGATAAGGGGGAAGTATAAATGACAAGAGTTAAAGGTGGAAATGTTTCAAAAAACAGAAGAAGAAAAGTATTAAAAAGAGCTAAAGGTTACTTTGGAAGTAAACATAGATTATATAAGACAGCTCAAGAACAATTATTCCATAGTGGAGCATATAGTTTCAATGATAGAAAGAAAAGAGCAAATGACTTTAGAAAATTATGGATTACAAGAATTAATGCTGCTTGTAGAAGTAATGATATAGTTTATTCTAAATTTATTAATGGTCTTAAAAAAGCTAATATTGAAATTAATAGAAAAATGCTTAGTGAACTTGCAATTTATGCACCAGAAGAATTTACTAAATTAGTTAAATTATCTAAAGATGCATTAGAAGGAAAAGCTCCAGTAAAAGAATCAAAAACTGTAGAAGCTAAAGTTGAAAAAGTAGTTAATGAAAAAAGAGATTATTCTAAATTAACAGTAGCAGAATTAAAAGAATTATGCAAAGAAAAGAATATTGATACTACTGATATGAAAAAAGCTGATTTAGTAGCTGCTTTAGAAAAATAATTATTAAAACTTATGAGATTTCATAAGTTTTTTTGTGTTCTTTTTTGAATAATTAAACATATTATTTATTGATGATTATGATAAAAAAATATGCTTTAAATAAAATATCAGTAGCAACATTATGTTTAATATTACTCCTTATGTTTTATTTTATCCCAACAAATAATAATATAGAAACAACTGTTGATGAAAATAATAATAAATTAAAAGAAAATGTAGTTTATTTATTAGATGAAGATAATTATGTATCTAGAATAACTACTTTTTATGATGAAAAAGATATAACAGAAGACATTAAGAAAAAAATAGATATCTTAATTAATGGAAATGATGATATAAATAAATTTTATCCATTAATACCAAAAGAAACTAAAATAAATAATGTTAAAGTAGAAAAAGATAGTGTTTATATAGATTTTAGTAAAGAAATATTAAATGTTAATAAATATTTAGAAGAATCTATGATAGAGTCTATAGTTTATACATTAACAGAAATAAATGGTCTTAATAAAATATATATAACTATTGAAGGAGAAAAATTAACAAAACTTCCTAATTCTAATAAAGAAATAGATTATCCATTAACAAGAAGTATTGGTATTAATAAAGAATATAATTTAACTAGTTTTGATAATATTGATAAAACAACTGTATTCTTTTTAAAAGATAATGAAGATACTACTTATTTTGTACCAGTTACTAAAATAAGTAATATAGAAGCAGAAAAAATAGATATTATTATAGAAGAATTAAAAAGTCCAATTAATTCTCAAAATAATTTAAATGGATATATTAGTGATAATTTAGAACTAGTTAGTTTTAATAAAGATAATAATAAAATAGATCTAGTATTTAATAATTATATATTTACAGATAATAAAATATTAGAAAGTGTAGAATATGTAATATCTAAATCTATATTTGAAAACTATGATGTAGATGAAATAAATTTTAGTAGTGAAGAAAATAAAAATATAGATACTATTAAAAAAGATGATGATATTGATTTAAATAATGTTTCAAATAATATAAATATTAAAAATGAAAAAGAAACAAAAACAGAAGATAAAATAGAAGATAAAAAAACAAATAATTATTATACAAATTAAAAATAAACTCTTGATTTTAAACTAATTCTTTACTATAATTATTCCTATAAACGCGATGAAGTGGAAGAGTAATTATATAATTAATTTATAGAAAGTTAATGGTTGATGGAAATTAATAATTAATGTATTTTGAAAGACACCACATAAGTGCATGAAGAAATTAAGTAGAACATGCCGGTTAAAACCCGTTATAATAAATGAGTGACTATATATTAGTAATTAAGGTGGTACCACGGATATAACAATGATTCGCCCTTTGTGTGTAAATCATTGTTTTTTATTGAAAGGATATGATAATATGGAAAAAATTAAAAATTATAATATTAAAAACGTAGGTGAAAAAGTAACTATTAATGGATGGGTATCAAGATTAAGAAATTTAGGTGGAGTTGTATTTATTGACCTTAGAAATAGAAGTGGAATAATACAAATAGTAGTAAAACCAGATAATAAATATTATGAACTTGCTAATACTTTAAAAAGTGAATATGTTATTAAAGTAGAAGGAACAATAGTAGAAAGAGAAAGTAAAAATAACAAACTTTCTACTGGTGAAATAGAAGTAGATGCAGAAGTATTAGAACTTATAAATAAGTCAAAAGAAATACCATTTCAAATAAGTGATGATACTACTGCACTAGAAGATACTAGACTTAAATATAGATATTTAGATTTAAGAAGAGAAAGTTTAAAGAATAATTTTGTTGTTAGAAATAATATTACTTTTGCTACTAGAAAATTTTTAAATAATTTAGATTTTCTAGAAGTAGAAACTCCAGTACTTTGTAAATCAACTCCAGAAGGAGCAAGAGATTATTTAGTACCTAGTAGAGTAAATAAAGGTAAATTTTATGCTCTTCCACAATCTCCACAAATATTTAAACAATTATTAATGGTATCAGGATTTGAAAGATATTTTCAAATTGCTAAATGTTTTAGAGATGAAGATTTAAGAGCAGATAGACAACCAGAATTTACACAAATTGATGTTGAAATGTCATTTGTTGATGAAGATGATGTTATGACTTTAGGTGAGAATCTAGTAGCAAGTATATTTAAAGATGTTAAAAATATTGATATTAAATTACCACTTAGAAGAATGAAATATGATACTGCTATTGAAAAATATGGAAGTGATAAACCAGATTTAAGATTCAATATGGAAATAGAAGATATAACAGATATATTTAAGAATACTACATTTAGTGTATTTAAAAATGTTATTGATGAAAATGGTGTTATTAATGCAATAGTAGTTAAGAATGCAAGTGATAAATTTTCAAGAAAAGATTTAGATAAATTAACAGATTTTGTCAAAACTTATAAAGCATCTGGTCTTGCTTATTTAAAATATCAAAGTGAAATAAGTGGTTCAGTATTTAAAGTTTTAAGTGAAAAAGAAATAAATGATGTTAAAGAAAAATTAAATATTGAAGATAATGATTTAGTGTTAATAATTAGTGGAGAATACAAAGTAGTTAAAACATCTCTTGGTGCTCTTAGATGTAAAATTGCAAATGATTTGAATTTAATTGATAAAAATAGATATGAATTATTATGGGTAACTGATTTTCCATCATTTGAATGGAGTGAAGAAGAAAATAGATTTATGGCTTGTCATCATCCATTTACTATGCCAAAAGATGAAGATGTTGATAAATTACTTACAGATAAAGCACATTGTTATTCAAAAGCTTATGATATTGTAATTAATGGATATGAAGCTGGTGGTGGATCAATTCGTATTCATGATGAAAAAGTACAAGAAACTATGTTTAAAGCATTAGAATTAACAGAAGAAGATATTAAAGAAAAATTTGGTTTCTTTGTTGATGCTTTAAAATATGGTTGTCCTCCTCATGGTGGATTTGCACTTGGTCTTGATAGACTTACAATGATACTATGTGGTACTGAAAATATACGTGATGTTATTGCATTTCCTAAAACTGCTAGTGCTACTGACTTAATGTGTGAATGTCCTAATGTAGTAGATCAAAAACAACTAGATGAATTAGGTATAAAACTTAAATAAATTGTCTAAATTTAAAAAAAGTATTGAAAATTACTAAATATTGTTGTATACTTTATTAAGTAATTTTCATTAATCTGTCCTTGTAGCTCAGCTGGATAGAGCAACGGCCTTCTAAGCCGTCGGTCACACGTTCGAATCGTGCCAAGGACACCACTTAGTTAATAATCCCTTTAAAAAGGGATTTTTTGTTTATAAATATTTAATATATTTATTGTGCATAATTAACACATTATTTTTGGATGATTATGCTTTGTATATATAAAATTATATGATAAAATGTATGAAGAAATGGGGAATTGTATTATGGATTTAAATAAAATAGGTAAGTTTATTGCAGAGAAGAGAAAAGAAAAAAATTTAACACAGGAACAATTAGGTAATCTGCTACTTGTTGATAGAAGAACAATATCAAAATGGGAAAATGGAATATATGCTCCTGATATTTCACTTTTAGAAACTTTAGCTTCATCATTAGATGTTTCTGTAAATGAATTATTACATGGAGAAAAAGAATTTAAAAACAAAAAAGATATAGATAATTCAAATTTTATTGAAACAATAAAATATTATAATAAAAATTATAATAAAAAAATTCAAAAGTATTTTGTGTTAATATTATTAGTATTATTTACTTTTATGATTGTATATGTAGGAATTAATAAATATTTTTCATACAAAATACAACATCTTTCAAATGTTACTGGAAATTATGAAGTGGATGGTATAATAGTTCATAATAATTTAAAAGAAATAATATTTTTAAATCAAATTATATATAATGATGTTAATACTGGTACTGATTTAGAAAAAAAAGTAAGTGATTTAAAAATATCATTGTATTTGAATAATGCTTTATTAAATACACAAAATTTAGAATATTCTGAAAAGACATTTTTAAATGATGCAATAAATGATATTAAGTTTAGTTACATTGAAATTGAAACAAAAGAAAAGAAAAATAATTTTTATTTATTAGTAGAGTATACCGATGAAAAAGGTGATATTATTATAGATAAAATTATTTTAGATATTAGATAATATCGTTTAATTCACGACACTATGCGTTCAATAAAATACATAAAATCAGAAAAATGGATATTATAATAATTTATTGAAAGGAGAAAATAATGAAGAAAAATTACTTATTGATAATTTCTACTATATTTATATTTATTCCTAATTTAGTGTTTGCTGATACAAATGAAAAGATAATATCAGAAGAAATAAAATATTTTAGAACAACTACAAATTATTCAAATAATGATATTTTTTTATTGAACAGTGTTTTATCAAATTCTTATACAGAAGAAATTTCAGAAGAAGAATATCTTAATAGTGATTATTCTTTAAAAACTAGTGTAAGTGGAAGCGTTGAAAATACTTATAAAAAATTGGTTACGTCAATTATCCAAAATGGTTCAAAATATAAATATAAAGTACAATTAATTTGGAAAAGTTTGCCAAGTAAAAGAAGTTATGACATTATTGGAATTGGTCACTATTCAAATGTAAAAGTTAGTGGAAAACCAACTTTTCAATTAGTTTACGGATCTAATTCAACTTCAAATGCTACAATAAAGAAAACAAGTACAGGTACAACAGCCACATTTAAATTACCTACAGGTTCGTTTAATAATTTGACAGCAACTTTATATTTCGATGTTGAAAAAAATACTAATAGTAATATTTTAACCCAAAAAGCATTTGGCGATTATTCACATGCAACGTCGACTATAAGTGAAAGTAATGCCAATAAACACACTATTAATACGTCTGGAATAAAGTTAGATACATCAATAATTAATAACTATGATGAAATTAATACTGCAGTTGCTACGTGGACAGGGAATTGGTAAAAATATATAAGTGTTTCAAAATTGATGTTTTTTGAAACACTCTTTTTCTCTTTTTAAACGCTTAATTGCTCTTTTTGAAGTATATAATTATTACTGATGGGATGTTATATTGTTTTTAGAAAGGGGAATATATGAAAAAGAAAATTGCATTAATATCTTTAATTCATTGTTGTTAATACCTAATGTTACATTTGCAACAACATATACAAGTACTTTAACACTCCCATCAGGTAATCAAGTTGATGGTTCAACAAGAAAATATGAAAATGCAAATCATAAAATTACTATATCTGTAGATGGTGTTGAGACTACTCAATCACCTACAACAGTAATTATTACTTTAAATAAGAAAAATCTTATTGGTTCAACGCAACAAAAAAGAGTAAGTCAAGATTTTACAGTTGGTAAGTCATTTACAACAGTTATGGGTAATTATGGTTCAGGTAAAAAATGGTATGGCTTTGGGTCACATTCTAAAGCATATTTAGGTAATGTTGGCGTTGGAACATGGTATTCTGGATTATATTCAAATAAAGTCACAATGGTAAGTTATGATTAATTAAACTAAAGGAAAGTATTTACTTTCCTTTAGCAATTTTATGAGGAGAATATGGAAATAATTATAAGTAATTTAACAAAAAAATATTTTAAAAAAAATAAAAAAAATATAGTATTAGATAATATAAATGTAAATTTTAAATATGGTAAATTATATATGATTATTGGGAAATCTGGAGCAGGTAAAACTTCTTTGCTAAAATGTATTTCTCAAATAACAAAAATAGATTATGGTAACATAATGATAAAAAACATTGTTGTTAATAAATTAAATGATAAGGAATTATCTAATTTTAGAAATAATAATATTGGTTTTATATTTCAAAATTATAATTTGTTAGATTTTTTAACTGTTGAAGAAAATGTAATTTTACCTAGTTTAAAAAATAAAAAGTATTGTAATAAAAGTAAGAAAAGATTAGAAAACTTATTAGAATATGTAGGTTTAAAAGATAAAAGTGAATATTTTCCCACTGAATTATCAGGTGGAGAGCAACAAAGAGTCGCAATAGCCAGAGCACTTATAAATGATCCTGATATAATACTTGCAGATGAACCTACAGGAAATATAGATAATGAAAATAAAGATAATATAATAAAATTATTTAAAAAATTAACTCAAGAAAATAAGTGTATTATTGTTGTTACACATGATAATGAAATATTAAAATATGCTGATGAAATTTATACCCTTAATAAAGGAAAGTTAGATAAGTATGACAAATAGTGATAAAATAAAATACTGTACAAAGTCAGGTAAAAAATATTATAAACAATTTATGATTTTTATTACTTTATTATCAATTTTGATTATTGGCATTTTTACTTTTAAAAATGTACTCTTATCTTATTTATATAATGGTATAATGAAACAATATAATTATAATTATGCTTTTGTTACATATTCATCTATTGATAAAAAAGAAGATGTTATAAATAATTTAAACAAAATTAATCATATAAAAGAAACATTTAATGATTATGAAAACGAAATAAGTATTTATTTAGAAAAAATTGATGATAAAGAGTATAAAGGGAGCTTTTATCTAGTTGGAAAGTCAAATCTTGACTTAAAAAAGATGTCTAAATATTATCAAAATAATAATGATATAATTTGCCCTGCTAATTTTTATTATAGTGATGATATAGAGAAAAATAAATTTATAAAAAGAAGTGATGTGCTAAAATTATCTCGTGGAAATAGATTTAAAACATATTATTATAAAATATTAGATAAAAATGATAATAGCATAAAAACTAATTTGGAGCTAAATGTTATAGACATATTTTCAAATGGTAATTATGAAATAGATGAAAACATATGTTATGCATCTAGATCTTTATTAACAGAAATTTTTAATAATGCTTATCCAATTGATTATTTTGGAAATCAAATTGATTCATTAATGATATCAATTGATAATTCTAAAAATCATCAATATGTAAAAGAAAAAGTAGAAAGTTTAGGATATGATTTTTCAGATGTTTACTACATTGATTATTCATTTATAAATTCAATTAAAAAGCTATCTGTTCTGTTAATGATATTATCAATTTTCTTTGTAATTTTATTAATTATTAATATGAATAAAAAAAGATATTATGACAAAATTAAGGAGTTTAATATATTAAGAACTATTGGATATTCAAATAAAGAAATAAAATCGATTTTAACATCAGATATTATAATTATACTCTCTAGTAGCATTATTATTTCTTTTGTAGTTATTATATTATTAATATGTATAATAAAATTGATTATATATAATTATCCTTTTATTATAGGTAAACTAGTATTACCTTATAATTATAAATCACTAATTTTATTTTATTTAATATATACTATAATCTTTATTGGAAGTTCAAAAATATATTATCTTAAGTTGTTAAAAGCACAGGATAAAATAAAATGATAGAAGCATGTATTAAATTTACTTTAAAAAATAAATACAATTATAATATATATCTGATAATTATATTTATTTTTCTATTTATGTCTGCATTAAATTATATATTTTGTTATTATGATTATAAAAATAACCCAAATAATAGTTTTTATGCAAGAATGATAATATTAGTTTCTACTAATAAAATAAATTTACTTAACAATAAAGATTATTTTGAAAATTATAATTGTAATGAAATTGATGATGTAAATAATTGCTATATAAAATATATAAGAAAAAACGAAAAAAAAGTAATTGATTATTTAGAAAAAAATAATATTAATTACAATTTGATATTTGAAAATATTTCTTTAAATAAACTAAAGGTAAGAAATATATTGTTTATGTCTATCGTATTTTTGGAAATAATATTAGCATATATTTATACAACAATATTAAATATAATTAATATTAAAGATAGTGATAATTCTAAACTATTATATTATTTAGGATATAGTTTATATGAAATAAAATTGATTAGAATAGGTACAATATTTATTATATTATCAATAGTTTTATTAATTAATTTGTTATTTATTACAATAATACATTTAAGTTTTAAATTGTTTAATCCTATATTTACTATAATTCCATATTTTGTTTTGCTTTTTTTAAATTTATTATATAATATTTTAAAAAGACAGGTAATTTTAAATTAAAATGATAACTATATTTTAAATCGTATTAAAGACACCATATATGATTATAAAAGCACTTTAAAGCTCTGAATTTAAAGTGTTTTTTCATTTTATAGATATGTACACAATATTAATAGAGAGTATTAAAAGTAAAAATATGGTATAATAATTATAAATTTAAGGAGTGGTATAAAATGATGATTAGTCCTGCATCTTATATTGATACTCAAAAGAACAAAACATATAAAGAATTATTAAGAGAACGAAATAAATTATTGAGTGATATTAATAATTTTGAAAATGGTAATATTAAAAAATCAAACATAATAGATCCAAGACCAGAAGTAATTTATCAATGGAATTTGATGTATCTTGGAGAATTATGCAAACTTATTTCAAAAAAATATAACAAAGAGTATATAATGTTTGATGAAAGTCAAGATGAATAAGCATGATTTATAAAAAAGAAGTATTGCCAGAAAAATATATTAGATTTGAGATTCTCCATTCTACTGATTTTGATAATTTATTTGAAAAAAGAATTAAAAGTAGAGGATTATTCTATTATACTAATGGCAATGTGAAAAATTTTACATTTAAAAATAACATATATTATGCAGATGTAAAAGGTTCAAAAGTATATAGAGTAAAAGTAAAAATAGATAATAATTCTTTAAAAGAAATTAGTTGTACTTGTCCTTATCATAATGATATCAATAAATATTGTAAACATATATATGCACTTTTATTGGCAGTTAAAATGCAAAATGAAAGAAAAGATATTATAATATGTATAAAAAATCATATAAATAATATATTAAGTTCAGTAAAAGAAATGAATAATATTATAGAGAAAAATAAAGATACATTATATCCTTATGAAATTGAATGGTTTAAAAAAAGAATTATAAATTATAAAGAAAAGATTAAATCTTTTAAAAAAGAATATGAAAAGTTAAAAGATTTTGAATTGTTTAAATTAGTAAGAGAGTTAAATTATTCTTTAAATATGTTATATGATGATTTGAATGAACTAGATACAAGATTAGAAAATAACAAAAAAGAGTTAGAAAATGAAAAACAAAAAGATAAATCGCATATAGATACATTTACATACACTTTTGATGATAGCAAACTTTTTGATGCGATTGATGACAAATTATCTGACATTGATTTAAAGACTTTATATCAAGTAAAAGAAAAATTAAATGAATCAAATGATGATACTGAACTAATAGATAAAGCAATAGTTAATAGAAAAAAGAAAGACAAGCAAATAAGAAAGCAAGAAAAAGAAGAAAATCGTTTGACTTTTGGACAAATACTATTGGGAACATTTTTAGGATTATCTAGTGGTAAGAAAAATAAAGTAGATAAACAAACAGATTATTTAATGCCATGGGAGAAGGAAAAAGTAAACAAAGGAAATTATGACGTTTGGAACTTTGAAGAAGAAGAACTTGAAGATGATGACTATTATAATGATGATTTAGATTGATAAATAGAATGATGTTATGAATACTAAAAGCAAATAGTTACCAACTAAAGTAGAAGATATTGTTAATAGTGTAGCTTTTAATGATAAAACTGTAATTAAGAAAAATCTTGCATATAATATACAATAATTATATGTATTTAACAATATATTACATTTATATTAAAATATAAAAAATTCAAAAAAGATCAACAACTGATTTTGGATTGTCAGGTGTTACTCAGTCCAAATAGGTGAGAACACCTGACAATGTTGATGTGGTGTTCTTTTTTATTTTTATAAGATTAGAGATATGATAAAATAATACTATTAAGAAGAAAACTATAAAAGTAGGTGGTATATATGAAATTTAATATAGATGATGGAATATTACTAAGTGTTGAAGGATTAGAGAAGAACGTAAAAATACCAGGATGCGTTACAGAAATTAGTAAGAAAGTATTCAAAAATCATAAAGAAATTCAAAATATAGAGATTCCTAATAGTTTAAAAAAAATAGGTGCACAAGCATTTTATGATTGTGAGCAACTAACTACAATAAAATTACCAAAGGAATTAGAAGAAATTGGTAAAGAGGCATTTTCACATTGTGAAAGTTTAAGTTCAATAAATATTCCAAATAAAATAGAAAAAATAAGTGATTGTACATTTAAGGGATGTACGAAACTAACAAAAATAAATTTTCTATCGAACTTAAAAGAAATTGGATTTTCAGCTTTTAGTGGTTGTATGAACTTAAAAGAAATCAATTTTCCACCAAGTTTAAAACTTATAGGTATTAATGCTTTTACAGATTGTAATAAAATAAATATAACATTACCAAATAATTTAAATGAAATAAAATTTGCTCTTGATTTAGAAGAGATAGGAATAGATAATTTAGTTTTATCATCCAAAGATAAAAATCACATTATAAAATTTCAAGATAATAAAAAAGAAATTGTATTTAACTATACATTATTTCCATTTAAAGAAAATATAAATTATTTAATAAAAACTTTAAATAATAAAAATGAGTACAAAATTTTCTATTTCCTTATAAAATTATGCATATTATATAGTCCGTTAGATGAATTAAGCAAAATGGTATCTTTACTAGATTCTATAATTTCTGTATCATATGCTAAAGAATCAAAAGAAATTAAAAAGTTAGTTTGTGAGTGCAGATATTTAGAAGATAATAAAGAAAATAATTATTTAAAATTTAAACAAATTGCCGATACATATCGTTATGATTATGACTACTCAGAATTAGATAAATTATTATTAAAAAATACTAATATTTTGAATTGTACATCTTGTGGAAAACAATCACTTGTAATTAATAAAGATAAAAATATTTATATATGTTTTAATTGTAATAAGTATGGTAAAGTAACTGACCTTGATATCGTTAAAAAGACTAAAACAAATAAAAAACTTAAGTATTATGATGAAATATATAATGAGTTAAAAGAAAATAATTGTTTAAAAACTAAAGAATATGCATTATATGGTATAACATTTTATAAATTAAATAGTTACTTTATTGCACCAGATTTATATGAAGATGAAGATATATTGTATGAACTTATTAAAAATAATTCCTTTGATAATAGGAAAAATATATTTAATAAATTGCAAATATTAGAAAATGATAATTTTAAAAAAAGAATTCTTGAGTTAGATGAATACAATAAAAGATTCATCGATATGAATAAGAATAAAGATTATAACCCATTTGATGAATTTGCTGATGAAATTGAAATATTTGATGATTTTTCATTTGATGACTTAGAATCCAATATATCAGATGATGAACTAATTTTTTAATAAAAAAGGAAATATTATCAATAAATTTATATAAATTATTATCAAAAAACATTTATAGATAGTCAAGTAAGCTATCTTTTTTTAATGTTTAGATATTTTAAAATGAAATTAACTTAAAGCAATAGGAAAAATATAAAATTATGATATAATTATAAATGTGAGTGAGTAAGAGGTAGTAAATGAAACTGATAGATAATCATATTGAAAAATTAGGCGATGATTTAAAAAAAACAATAACTAATAATTCTAAAATTAGAATTTGTGCATCTATATTCTCTATGTATGGATATGAAGCTTTAAAAAAAGAATTATCAAAGATTGATGAATTTAAATTTATATTCACTGATCCTACTTTTGTAGAAAAAGCAACAAATAATAAAGAACAGAGATTATTTGAAGTTAATAATAGAAATAGAGAAAAAAGTTTAAGTGGATCACCATTTGAAGTTAGATTAAAAAATGAATTAAATGGAAAAAGTATTGCAAAAGAATGTGCAGAATGGATAAAGAAAAAAGGAAAATTTAAATCTAATATTGGTGGAGAAGCTATACAAAGATTTGTGCTTTTACAAAATGAAGCATCAGATATTATTTATACAAATATGGAAGAATTTTCTACTATTGGATTAGGATATGAAAAAGATAATGCGATTTATATGCCTATTACTAAGATTGATGATAATTATGAATTTTCAAAAAGATATCTAGATTCATTTGAACAAATATGGAATGATGAAACACATTTAAAAGATGTTACAAATGAAGTTATAGAATTTATGTCTGACTTATATAAAGAAAATTCACCAGAATTTATTTATTACATAACTCTTTATAATATATTTACTGAATTTTTAGAAGATATATCAGAAGATGAACTAGCAAATGAAAAAACAGGATTTAAAGAATCAAAAATATGGAATTCACTTTATGAATTTCAAAAAGATGCAGTTTTAGGAATAATTAATAAATTAGAAAGATTTAATGGATGTATATTAGCAGATAGTGTTGGTTTAGGAAAAACATATACAGCCTTAGCAGTTATTAAATATTATCAAGAAAGAAATAAAAGTATATTAGTTTTGTGTCCAAAAAAATTAAGTGAAAACTGGAATACGTTTATTAAGAATTATAAAGATAATCCATTACAAGAAGATAGATTTAATTATGATGTATTATTTCATACAGATTTATCAAGAACACATGGAGAATCTAATGGTATGGATTTATCACGAGTTAATTGGGGTAATTATGATTTAGTTGTTATAGATGAATCACATAATTTTAGAAATAATCAAGCAAGAAATGATAGAGAAACAAGATATGATAGACTTATGAATGAAGTTATGAAAGCTGGGGTTAAAACAAAAGTATTAATGTTATCTGCTACACCAGTAAATAATAAGTTTAATGATTTAAAAAATCAACTTGCTTTAGCATATGAAGGTAAGACAGATAAAATAGATGAAAAAATTAGTAATACAAAATCTATAGATACTATTTTAAAAAATGCTCAAACTGTATTTAATGAATGGAGTAAATTAGATCCAAATAAAAGAACTAGTGAAGAATTATTAAGTAGACTTAATTCTAATTTTGATTTCTTTAAATTATTAGATAGTGTTACAATTGCTAGATCAAGAAAACATATTGAAAAATATTATGATATGAATTCAATTGGTAAATTTCCAACTAGATTAAAACCTATTAGTAAGTCCCCAGAACTTACAGATATTCAAGGATTTATGTCAATTAAAGATATTGCTGAAGAATTAAATAAATTAAATATGAGTATTTATGCTCCTTTTGATTATATATTACCAAATAAACTTAGTGAATATGAAGACATATATGATATAGAAGTTAAAGGTGGACAATCTAGTTTCCATCAAGCTGATAGAGAAAAAAGTTTACAAATTTTAATGAGAATTAATTTTTTAAAAAGATTAGAAAGTTCTGTATCTTCTTTTAGAATAACTTTAAATAAAGTTTTAAATCAAATATCATCAACTTTACAATCTATAGAAAATTTTGAAAATAGGGGAATTAATCAATCATTTGAGAATGTTGAAGTTACAAATTATAATTCAGATGAAGATATTGAAGATTTATTAGAAGACCAATTTAGTATTGGTAAAAAAGTTAAAATTAAATTAGAAGATATGAATACAATTGGATGGAAAGAAGATTTACTTTCAGATTATAAAATATTAAAAACATTACTTTATGAAATGGAAAAAGTAACTCCTGAACATGATACAAAATTAAATGAATTAGTTAATATGATTATTGATAAAATTGATCATCCAATTAATAAAGATAATAAAAAAGTTATTATTTTTAGTGCATTTGCAGATACAGCAGATTATATTTATAAAAGTATTGCTAATAATTTAAAAAATCATTATAATTTACAAACTTGTAAAATAACTGGTTCTGGATTTAATGAATGTACAATTGAAATGAATAAAGAATTTAATAATTTATTATTAAATTTTTCACCAAAATCAAAACATAGGGATATGTTAGATCCAAATTCAAAGAATGATATAGATATTTTAATCGCAACTGATTGTATTTCTGAAGGACAAAATTTACAAGATTGTGATTATTTAATAAATTATGATATACATTGGAATCCTGTTAGAATAATACAAAGATTTGGCCGTATTGATAGAATAGGATCTCTTAATGATGTTATTCAATTAGTTAATTTTTGGCCTAATATTTCTTTAGATGATTATATTAATTTAAAAAATAGAGTAGAAAATAGAATGTTAATGTTAGATATATCAGGAACAGGTGAAGATAATGTTTTAACTAATAAATCTAGTGATATAGAATATCGTAAAGCTCAATTACAAAAGTTAAAAGAAGAAGTAGTTGATTTAGAAGATATGAATACTGGAATAAGTATTACTGATTTAGGATTAAATGATTTTAGAATGGATTTAGTTGAATATGTTAAAGAGAATGGAAATTTAGATGGAACACCATTTGGCTTACATTCAGTTGTACATGAAAATAAATCATTAGGAATAGAAAAAGGTGTAATTTATGTTTTAAAAAATATAAATAATGAAGTTAATATTGATAATATGAATCAATTACATCCATTTTATTTAGTTTATATAAAAGAAGATGGAGAGATACTTTCAAATCATTTAAATGTAAAAAATACATTAGATTTATTAAGAACTATGTCTAAAGGTAATACTGAACCAATAAAAACTGCTTATAATATTTTTAATGAATTTACAAATGATGGAAAAGATATGACAATGTATTCAGAATTATTAAATCAAAGTATTGATTCTATAATTAATATAAAAGAAGAAAATGATATAGATAGTTTATTTAAATCAGGTGGTACAACAATGTTAAAAAATAATATAAAAGGTTTAGAAGATTTTGAACTTATCTCATTTATGGTGATAATATGATAGAATTACCAAAAAGATGTTTAGTAAATAGAAATATACCTAAAAAAGTTTTTTATGAAAAATTAGGTATTTCAACAAGTATTAAAGATGATTTTGTAAGTATTGTTGATAAAATTATATGGCTATACAAATTATCAGAAGATACACTAGGAATATCAAAAACAAAAGAAGTAGAAGAAATAGAAGTATTTGAAATTGATTTAAAAGAAAAAAAGATTCCTAAAAATGTTATTAGAGTAATAGCAAAAGGAATACCATATAAAATATTATTTGTGATAAAATATAATAATGATATATGTTATGGAGTCAAAATAGAAGATTTATATTTTTCTGAATGGAATGAAGAATTAGAATTCAATTTTGATGGACTTAATCTTGAAACTATATTTGAAAATATAGTTAAAACAATTATAAAGGAAAAAGATAATAATAAAGATTTTTCTATTCTTATTGATAATAAATCAAAGAAAGAAGAATTATCAAAAAAAATTGAACAATTAAAAAACAAGATTAAGCAAGAAAAACAATTTAATAAAAAAGTTGAATTAAATCAACAATTAAGAAAATTAGAAATTGTTATGGAGGAATTAGTAAATGAATAAATTAGACATGGAATCTGTTAATATTATAAATGGTAATATAGAAAAGATAGGAAATTTATTTCCAAATGTAATAGTGGAATCAGAAAATGGCAAAGCAATAGATTTTGATTTATTAAAACAAGAGTTATCAGATGAAATTGTTGATGAAAGCAAAGAAAAATATCAATTAACTTGGCCAGGAAAGAAAAAATCAATATTAAATGCCAATACACCATCTAAAAATACATTAAGACCAATAAGAGAAAAATCAGTTGATTTTGATAATACACAAAATATTTATATTGAAGGAGATAATTTAGAAGCATTAAAAATATTACAAGAATCATACTTAAATAAAATTAAATGTATTTATATTGATCCACCATATAACACAGGCAATGATTTTATTTATAATGACAATTTTGATAAAACAAAAGAAAATGAATTGTTAGAATCAGGACAAATTGATGAAGATGGCTATAGACTAGTAAGCAATAATCAATCTAATGGAAGATTTCATAGTGATTGGTTATCAATGATGTATTCTAGATTAAAACTTGCAAGGAATTTGTTATCAAATGATGGGGCAATAATTATTAGCATAGATGTAAATGAATTAAACAATCTTTGCAAAATTTGTGATGAAATATTTGGTGAAAAAAACTTTTTAGGAATATTCCCAAGAAAAACTACCGAACACATAAGAGTTTTAGCCGATTATGAATTACAAAATTTGAATGATTATGTTGTAATATATTGTAAAAATTTAGAAAAAATAAAGTTAAATAAAAAAAATATAGGTGAAATTCAATATGATTACGAAGATGATAATGGGAAATATATATTAAAGGCTTTTCAAAATTCTGGTGAAAATGGAACTAGAAAGGCAAGACCAAATTTATATTATCCTATATATTACAATGAGAAAACAAAAACATTATCTCTTGAAAAAAGCGATAATTCTATTGAGATTTTACCTCGCAAAGTCAAATCAGAAGACGGGAGATGGCTTTGGAGTAAAGAAAAATTTGTTCAAGATAACAAATTGTTAGAATATAAAAATGGCACAATACATAGAAAAGTTTACTATAATGAAGATGAAGATCAAACAAAATATGAATCATTTAAAACGTGGCTAGATATGTATCCTAACAGACTAGGTGCTAAAAAGTTAAATGAATTGGAAATGGGAGAATATTTTGATTATTCGAAACCAGTTGATTTGATTAAATTTTTGCTTGAACTTATAATTGATAAAAATTCAATTGTTTTAGACTTTTTTAGTGGTAGTGCAACGACAGCACAAGCAGTTATGGAATTAAATATAGAAAAAAAGTATAATTTAAAAAACATTATGGTTCAGTTAAATGAACAGATAGATGAAAACAGTAAAGCATATATAGATGGATATAAAAATATTTGTGATATAGGTGAAGAAAGAATTAGAAGAGCTGCAAAGAAAATTAAGGAAGAAACAAATGCAGATATTGATTATGGATTTAGAGTTTATAAAATAGATTCTTCAAATATGAAAGATGTATATTATAAACCTAATGAGTTACAACAATCACAATTGTCACTATTTGAAACTAATATAAAAGAAGATAGAACAACTGATGATTTATTAACACAAGTAATACTTGATTTAGGGTTAACATTAGATTTAAAAATAGAAGAAAAGAAAATACTAAATAATAATGTATATTATGTAGATACTAATTCATTGGTAGCTTGTTTTGATGATGAAATTGATATAAATATTGTTGATGAAATCTGTAAAGTTGAACCATTGAAAGTAGTATTTAAAGATTTTTCATTTAAAACTGATAAAGATAAAATAAATTTAGAAGAAAAATTCAAAAAATTATTACCTGAAAGGGCAACTGACAAAAATTTTATAAGTATTATATAAAGAGGTGTAATGGATGAAATTAAAATTTAAGCAACAACAATATCAAGAAGATGCTGTAATGTCAGTTGTAAATTGTTTTAGTGGTGAAAAAAAAGGAAGCAGAAGAGATTTATTATTTAGACGAGTAAGAACAATAGATGAAGGAACATTATTAGAAAGGCAAGAAGATGAAGATTTTGTTTCTTTTGGAAATCATGGCTTTAATCTTACTGAATCACAAATAAGAAATAATATAAGGAATGTTCAAAGATTAAATGATATAAATTATACAGATAATGCTGGAATTAGAGATTTTACTATTGAAATGGAAACAGGTACCGGAAAAACATATACTTATATAAAAACTATGTATGAATTAAATAATGCTTATGGTTGGAGTAAGTTTATTGTAATGGTACCTAGTATTGCTATTCGTGAGGGTGTACATAAGTCTTTTGAAATAACACAAGATCATTTTCAAGAAATATATCATAAAAAAATTAAATTTTTTGTTTATAATTCTTCTAATATTGCTAATATAAATGATTTTGTTTCTGATGATTCTATACATGCTATGATAATTAATTATCAAGCTTTTAATACTGAAGAAAAATCAAAAGGAGTTAATAAAAGAATTTATAAATATTTAGATGAATTACAATCAAGAAGACCAATAGATGTTATTAATAGTGTTAATCCAATATTAATTTTAGATGAACCTCAAAAAATTGGTGATAAAACAGAAGAAAAATTAAAAGAATTTAAACCATTATTTACAATTCGTTATTCTGCAACTCATAGAAAAGGAAAAGAATACAATAAAATTTATAGATTAGATGCAATAGATGCATATAATCAAAAATTAGTAAAAAAGATAAATGTTAAAGGTATAGAAATACTACATAATAAATCAGAAGATACTTATTTATTTTTAGATAGTGTTAATATCAGTCAAAAGCATGATCCAGAAGCTATTATGGAAATAGAAGTAAAATCATCAAATGGTGTGTCAAGAAAGCTTGTAAAATTAAAAGCAGGTGATGACCTTTGGTCAAAATCTGGTGAGTTACAACAATATAAAGGATTTGTAGTAAGTGAAATAGATGGAAGATATGATCAATATGATAAAGTTTTTTTTACTAATGGAGTCGAAATACAAGTTGGGCAAGCATTTGGTGATATAGATGAATCCCATTTAATTAGAATTCAAATTAGAGAAACTATACGTTCACATTTTGAAAAAGAAAAAGAACTTCATAAATTAGGAATAAAAGTATTATCATTATTCTTTATTGATGAAGTGTCAAAATATAAATATTATGAAGATGGTATTGCTTTAAAAGGGGAGTATGCTAAAATATTTGAAGAAGAATATACTAAAGCATTAAATGATTATAGAACATTATTTGATGATGATTATACAAAATATTTAGATTCATTTGATACAGGTAAAATTCATGCTGGATATTTTTCAATAGATAAAAAAGGTCATGAAATTGATCCAAGTATAAATGATAAGAAGGAATATTTAAGTTTTGATGAAGATGCTTATGATTTAATTATGAAAGATAAAGAAAGACTTTTATCATTAGAAGAACCTGTTAGATTTATATTCTCACACTCTGCATTAAGAGAAGGTTGGGATAATCCAAATATATTTCAAATATGTACTTTAAAACATAGCAATTCAGAAATAAGTAAAAGACAAGAAATAGGTCGTGGTCTTCGTATTTGTGTTAATAATGATGGAGAAAGAATGGATTATAATGTATTAGAAAATGATTTTTATAATATTAATACATTAACTATTATTGCTAGTGAATCTTATGATAGTTTTGCTAAAGCACTGCAAACAGAAATAGCAGAAACTTTAACTGCAAGACCAAAAAACTTTACTGCTGAATCATTTATTGGTAAAATTTTAACTAATGAATCTGGTGAACATTATGAATTTACACAAGAACATTTTCAAGATTTATTAATATTCAATGTAATGAATGGATATGTAGATCAAAAAGATAATTATAAAATAACTGACAAGTTTATTGAAGATATGGAAAATGGAAAATTAGAAGTAATGCCTGCTTTAGTTGGATTTGAAGAACAAGTATCTAGTTTAATGAAGAGATTATACTCAACTAATAATACTAAACTTGTTAACAATGAAGGAAAACATAATATCACAAGTCTTGTTCCTAATAAAAATTTTATGAAAAAAGAATTTCAAGATTTATGGAATAAAATTAATGTTAAAACAATTTATGAAGTTGATTTTGATACAAAAGAATTGATAGATAAATCAGTACAAGCTATAAATGAAAGATTTAATATTTCTAAAATGCAAGTTAAAATAACTGAAGGTGAACAAAAAGATAAAATGACTTCTGTATCAGTTAACAGTGGCAGTTCGATGACAGAAGGAAGAACTAAAACTGAAACAATTGAAGAGTTTTCTCCATCTCAAATTGAATATGATTTAATAGGTGAAATAACCAGAGATACAGGACTAACAAGAAAAACAGTAATAAATATTTTGACTAAAATTTCACCTGAAAAATTTAATTATTATCAATATAATCCAGAAGAATTTATAAGAAAAGTTTGTAATTTAATAAATCAAGAAAAAGCAACAACTATAATTGATGGTATAACATATCATAAAACAGAACAAAAATATTCAAATGATATATTTACTATAAATAATGTTCAAGGTGAATTAGGTGAAAATGCAATAGATGTTAAAAAACATATATATGATTATTTAGTTACAGATTCTAAAAATGAAACTAATTTTGCAAGAAAACTAGAATCTGGTGAAGTAACTGTGTATGCAAAACTACCTAATGGATTTAAGATACCAACTCCAGTTGGAAATTATAATCCAGATTGGGCTATAGTATTTGATAATCCTACATTTAAATATGTGTATTTTGTTGCTGAAACAAAAGGAAGTATGGATTCACTTGAATTAAGAGATGTTGAAAAAGCAAAAATAGAATGTGCTAAGAAACATTTTAAATGTATTAGTAATGATGAAGTTAAATATGATGTTGTAGATAGTTATGAATCATTAATTAATATATTAACTGCATAAAAAAGGAGTAATATGAAAAAAGTTTTAAAAATTACTTTAATTGTTATAGGAATTATAATGGGAATTATCTTAATTGATACACTACAAGCTATAATATTTGATAATAGTCCATTATTAAAAATAAGGGATAATTTTGATGCTGGAAGTATTGATTATATTGATAAAGGTTTATTTGTAAATCATTATCATTGTATTAATGATGAGAATGTTACAACATGGAAAAAAACAAAATTTTCTTGTTCAATAGAAGAAAATTTAGAAGAATCAACTTATAATATTAATAATGAAATAATAACTACAAGTATTAAGGAAAATACACTAACAAGTTCTTCATTAACATTAATTTTTCATAATAATACAAATGAAACATATTATTATGGAGCAGGTAGTGGAATTATAGAAAAAGAAATAGATGGAAAATGGTATAAACTTAATACTATCGAAAATGAAAATATTATAGCTATAGCTTATAATATACTTCCAAATACTAGTAAAGAATTTGAAAGTAATTTTGGTAATATTTATGGAAAATTAGCAAAAGGAAAATATAGAATTATTAAATCATTTTTTAGTGAAAAAGATTTTCATAAAGATGGATTAGCAGAATCTAATATTTATTCAGCTGTTGAATTTGAAATAAAGTAATTTATTAATAAAAGATAGTTAAAACTATCTTTTTAAATTTGACACTTTTTATAACTTGTGGTATAATCTAGTCATTTAAAAAGAAGACATTATTACATAAAAAGGGGGTTTTTATGGAAGAAGAATATTATGATTATATGAATAATAATTCAGGTGTTGAACTATACATTAAAGAGCTTATGGAAATTCCTATGCTAACAGAAGAAGAAAAACAAGAATTACCAATTTTAATATCAAAAGGTGATATTAAAGCTAAAAAAAGATTTGTTGAAGCTAATTTAAGACTTGTTGTATATGAAGTAAATAATTTTATGAAAAATTATTTTATACAAATGAATTTATTTGAAGAATTAATTAGTGTAGGAAATGAAGCTTTAGTTAAAGCAGTAGAAACATTTGATTATAAAAAGGGAATAAAATTTTCAACATATGCGATTAAATTAATTGATAATAAAATATATAGTTATTATTTACAAAATACATATAAATTTAAATTTTCTCACAATTTTTATCATGATCTTATGGTTATAGAAAAATATTTAGAAAATGAAAAATTAAATAATAAAAACTATGTAAATATTGATGAAATATCTAAAAATACTGGTATAAGTTATAAAACTATTTGTATAATTTTTGATATTTTAAAACCAGTAGTATATTTAGATAAACCAGCAAAGGATGAAGATGATTGTACTGTTGGTGATTTAATTGAGGATGAAAGAGTAAATGTTGATGAAAAAGCTAAGTATTTACATGATTTTTATAAAGTAGTTATTAATAGTGATAGAATTACTAAAAGACAATTAAAAATATTATTATATAGAACTGGATTTTATAATAATAGAGTTTATTCATTAAAAGAATTATCTAAAATGTTTAATATTACTCCAAGTGGTGTAAATTCTGTTTATAAAAGTAGTATTAAAAAGTTATTATTAGACTCTAAAGTATTAAGTTATGCTCCAGATTCTTATAAGATATAATATTGATTTTTAAAGACTTTTATGTTACAATCTATTGCGAATATTCGGAGGGATTTATGGAAAAAAATAATTATATTAATGATTTGAGTGAATTTATAAACTCAAATTTTGAAAGTAGTGATGATTTAAAGATAAATGTTAAAAATATTAGGAATTTATTCAGTTATGTAAGTTATAATAATCCAAATATTGAATTTTCTGTTTTAGATGCAGAATTATTACTTATAAATTGTCCTTCACTTAGTAAAACAATTAAAACAGTTAAAAGTCATAAAGAACTAAATTCAATATTTAGTGGAAGTGAAAATGAAATATTTAAAGATTTATATAATAATTTAATTGAAGCTATTAGTATAGCTGATAAAAAAGAAGAATATTTAAATTCATTAGAAGATGATATTTCATATAATGCTTATGAAAGAAGAAGTAAAACTGTTAGTGAAGATATTTTTAATTATTATCTTAAAGAAATATCTAAAAGACCACTACTTAGTCCCGAAGAAGAAAAAATTTTAGCATATGAAATTAGAAATGGTAATGAAAATGCTAAAATTAGATTTATTGAATCAAATTTACGTTTAGTAGTTAGTATTGCTAAAAGATATACTAATCGTGGACTTGATATATTAGATTTAATTGAAGAAGGTAATATAGGTTTAATGATGGCAGTTGATAGATTTGATCCAGATAAGGGATATAAATTTTCAACATATGCAACATATTGGATAAGACAAGCTATGACTCGTTCTATAGCAAAATATGGAAGATCAATAAGAATATCAGTAGATGCAACATATCAATTAAATAGAATTAACCGTATTCAAAGATATTTTAAAGATGAATTACAAAGAGAAGCAACTGATGAAGAATTATCTTCAGTTTTAGGTCTATCTCGTGCTAGAATTAAAGAATTAAAAGAATTACCTGAAGACTCAATATCTTTAAATGCACCAGTAGGAGAAGATAAAGATACTACTATTATGGATTATGTAGCCGCAGAAGGAAATTTTGAAGAAGATTTAATTAATGAAATATCTACTGGTGAATTTATGGAAATATTTAATAAAGTAAATCTATCTCCAAAAGAAAGAAAAGTTCTTTTATTAAGAGCAGGATATTTTGATGAAAAAGAAAGAACTCTAGAAGAAATAGGGGATATGTATGGTGTTACAAGAGAAAGAATTAGACAAGTTGAAGCAAAAGCACTAAAAAAAGTAAGATCAGACTATGAAGTTAAGAAATTTATTGATAATAGTAGATTATATGTACAAGATTATATAGCACAAAATAAATCTAAAAAAGCTGCCTCTTTAACAAATTATATAAATAATACAAATATGAGATTACAAAAGAAAAAGAATTAAATAATAGTGATAATTTAATAAAAATATACAAAAACTTGATTTTTTTGTTAAATTGTGTTATAATTTAAGACATTATTAAAAAGGGGGTAAAGGAGAATTATGAGTGAATTTGATGATATGGATCAATTTGGTTATAATGAGAATGATCTTGATAATATGGATATTATTGCAATTGATGAAATAATTAATTTTATAAAAACTAATTTTGTTTCAAGTCCAAATATTTCAGTTAATATAAATAATATTAAAAAATTAATAAAATTTTTAAATGAAAAAAACTTTTCAAATTTAACAGCAGTAGAAGCTCAAACTCTATTAAAAGAATGCCCAAAATTAAAAGATACAATTGTTAAAATAAGAAAAGAAAAAGATCTTGATAATATGTTTAGAAAAAGTGAAAATGAAGAATTTAAAACACTTTATATTAATATGTGTAATTTTTTAGATAACAAAGTATCAATTAAGGGATATGAAGACATTGATTATGAATCAGATGAAAATGAAGAAAAATCAAATAGAACTTATTATGAAACATTTACTGATGATATAGTTAAACAATATTTAAATGAAATAGCTAGAATTCCTTTACTTACACCAGAAGAAGAAAAGGATTTAGCTATAAAAATCTCAAATGGTGATGAAGAAGCTAGAAAAAAATTCTATGATGCTAATTTACGTTTACCAGTTAGTATTGCTAAAAAATATATTGGAAAAGGAGTTGCATTTTTAGATTTAATACAAGAAGGAAATATGGGACTTGAAAAAGCAGTTGATAAATTTGATATAAATAAAGGATATAAATTTTCAACATATGCAACTTGGTGGATAAGACAAGCAATAACAAGAGCTATAGCTGATCAAGGAAGAACTATTAGAATACCTGTTCATGCTTATGAGTCAATTAATAAGATGAAAAGATTTCAAAGAAGTTATTATGAAGAAAATCAAGTAGAAGCATCTGATAAAGAAATAGCTAAACATATGGGTGTATCAGAAGAAACTATAAAAGAATGGAAAAAATCAGCTCAAGAATTAGTTTCATTAGATTCTCCAGTTGGAGATGAAGAAGATAGCACTATAATGGATTTTTATGTTAGTGATGATAATTTAGAAGATGATATAGTAAAACAATTATCAAATGAAGAATTTATGAAAGTATTTTTCTCAGTAAAACTAGCTCCAAGAGAAAGAGAAGTTCTATTATTAAGAAATGGTTACTATGATAATAGAGTTTATACTTTAGAAGAAATTGGTGCTAAATATAAAATTACTAGAGAAAGAGTAAGACAAATAGAAGCAAAAGCACTTAGAAAATTAAGACAAAATAAAGATATTAGAAGATTTTCTTCAAATCCAGGATATTATGCACAAGATTATAGAAGCGATAGTGTATATAAAAAGATTAGATTTGATGAAGAAGATTATCAAAGAGGAAATGAAATAGATAAAGAATTAGTAAGGAAATACTATAAATACAACAAGAGGAAATATTAAAAGGGGTTTTTAAAATGGAAAATATAGAAGAACTAGAAAATAATTTCCTTTTTGTTAATAATAGTGTATTAGAATATATAAAGAAAAATTTTAAAGATGATAATAAACTATCTTCATATGTTAACAATATTAAAGGATTATTTAATTTTATTAGAGTAAATAATTTAGATGATTTAATAGTAGATATAGATTATTTAGTAGAAAAATCATCTGTTTTAAAAAAGACTATTGATAATATTAATAATAATAAAGAATTAAAAAATGTATTTGTTAATAATGAAGAAGAGAGTATTTCTTCTTTCTTTAAAAGATTTTTATCTTATAGTGAAAAAGAACTTGATGATATTAGTACAACTTCTAATGATATAGTTCATGACTATTTAAAACAAATTAAATTTCCATTATTAAGTGATGAAGAATTAAGAGAACTTTATAAAAAGAAAAATGCAGGGGATGAAAAAGCAAGAGAAAAGATAATAGAAAGTAATTTGCGTTTAGTAGTTAGTGTTGCAAAAAGATATATGGATAGAGGATTTTCATTTATGGATATAATTGGATATGGAAATATTGGATTAATTATTGCTGTTGATAGATTTGATATAAATAAAGGATTTAAATTCTCAACATATGCAACATATTGGATTAAACAATCAATAATGCGTTCTATAGAAAATTATTCAAGAATAGTAAGACTTCCATCATATTTACATAATGATGTACAAAACTTTAAATATGTATCAAATAGTTTCTATTATAAAAATGGAAGATATCCAACTGAAGAAGAACTTAGTAAATTAATGAATAAAAGTCTTAATGAAATAAATAGAATATTAAAAGTAAAACAAGGAATACTTTATTTAGATGAACCAGTAGGTGAAGATAAAGATGCAACATTTGGAGATTATATTCCAGATGATATTGATTTAGAAGATGAAAACATATCTAAAGAATATTATAGTGAGTTTATGGAAGACTTTAATAAGTCAAACTTAAGAGAAAAAGAAAAACAAGTATTATTATTACGAGTAGGATATTATGATGATAAATCAAAAACACTAGAAGAAATAGGGGATATGTATGGTGTTACTAGAGAAAGAATAAGACAAATACAAGCTGAAAGTTTAAGAAAATTAAGACATAATAAAACTATTCAAAAATATAATAATTAATTATATGAGGTAATAATATGACATCTAATAAACATATTAACATAATAGAAAATAAAGACTTAGAAAAAATAAGATTATTTATAGAAGATAATTTTATAGATAGTAAAGATATATCAATAAATATTGTTAATTTAAAGAAACTAATTACTTTTTTAAATAAAAATAATATAAAACTAAATTATTATGATTTAAGAAGTTTATTAGAATATTCTTATAAATTAGAAAATACAATAAAAGTAATTAAACAAAGAAAAATAATTAGCAATATTTTTGAAAATATGGATAGTGAAGTAAAAAGAATATATAAATATTCAATAAATATTATAGATAAAAATAATTCCAAATCAGATAAAAAAAGTAATAAAATTTATAAAGAGTTTAACGAATATCAAAGAAACACACGTCATAAAGAAAGATTAACTTATGAAAAACAAAATGAATTATTATTAAGAATTAGTAATGGTGACAAAGAAGCAAAAAATGAATTGATAATGTCATATCTTCCTTTAGCTTTAGGTATTGCTGGAAAATATAAATATGCTTGGAATTACGAAGATTTAGTACAAATAGGCACTATTGGATTGATTGATGCTATAGAAAATTATGATCCTAAAAAGGGTAAAAATTTCTCACGTTATATAAGTGCATATATTGAAGGTACTATATGTAATAATTTATATAGTGATATTAGATTAAGTCCAATAGTATATATAAAAATGAAATTAATGATAAAAATAATGTTAGAAAATTATTTCAAATATGATAAAGTTTTAAGTGAAGAAGAACTATCAAAAATTAGTAATTTAAAAATTGAAACAATAGAAAAATATAAAAAAATATTTAAATTACTTGAAAAAGATTCTTCATTTAATAGATTGAATCTTAATGATGAACTAGTTGATTATATAGAAGAAGATAAATTAATAGATCAAGAATATTATAATGAATTAAATAAATTATTTGATAGTGTTTCTCTTACTTCAAAAGAACAAAAAGTAATTAAATTAATATATTTTGAAAATATAGAAAATGAAGCTGAAGTAGCTAGAATACTTGGAATAACTAGAGAAAGAGTAAGACAATTAAAATTAAAAGCATTAAGAAAACTTAGATATGATTTAGAAATTAGAAAATATACAGGACTTAATAATAGATTTATTGAAGATTATAATCAATCAAATAAGTTTAAAAAAGCTAGAACAAAGTTAACTTATAATAAATAAGTTAGCTTTTTATTTTGTTTACTTTAAATGATTAATTTGATAAAATTATACTGAGGTAATAATATGAGAAGTGTATATATACATATTCCTTTTTGTAAAAGTATATGTTCTTATTGTGATTTTTGTAAATTCATATATACAGATAAATATGCAAGTTTATATTTAGAAATGCTAGAAAAAGAAATAAAAGAATATTATGAAAATGATAAAGTAAGAACAATATATATTGGTGGTGGTACTCCATCTAGTTTAAGTATTAATAATTTAATTAAATTATTTAAAATAATTCAAATATTTGATACTTCTTCTTTAGAAGAATTTACATTTGAATGTAATATAAATGATATTAATGAAGAATTATTAATATTACTTAAAAATAATAAAGTAAATAGAATTAGTATTGGAGTAGAAAGTTTTAATCCTAAAAATTTAGAATTTTTAAGTAGAGTACATAATAAAGAAGATATATTTAAGAAGATTAAACTTACTAAAAAATATTTTGATAATATTAATGTTGATTTAATCTATGCACTTCCAACAGAGAATATGAATGTATTAAAAAGTGATATAAAAAATATATTAAAACTTGGTATTAATCATATTAGTACATACTCATTAATAATAGAAGAACATACTATGATTTATAATGATAAAGTAAAACCAATAGATGAAGATTTGGATGCTAAAATGTATAAATATATATGTAAGAAACTTAAGAAAAATGGTTTTATTCATTATGAAGTTAGTAATTTTGCTAAAAAAGGATATGAAAGTAAACACAATTTAACATATTGGGATAATCTTGAATATTATGGTTTTGGACTAGGTGCTCATGGTTATACTAATAGTATGAGATATGAAAATACAAGAAATTTCAATAAATATTTAAAAGGTGAATTTAGATTTAATGAATTACTTGTATCAAATAGAGAAGAAATAGAAAATGAATTAATACTTGGTCTTAGAAAATTAAATGGTGTTAATATTGAAAACTTTAAAAAGAAATTTCATAAAGATATATTTAAAGAATTTAAACTAGATACCGCTATTAAAAAAGGTTATTTAATAAATAAAGATGGACAAATATATATAAAAGAAGATAAAATATATATAATGAATGAAATAATAAATATGATTATGTAAATAAATAGAATAAGAAGGGAAAAACATGAAGATATTTAAACTAACTAAAGGTATTAAAAAATATTTAATTGCAATGATAATATTTTCTATATTGCAAGTTTTTTGTGAACTTTATTTACCTAATATTATGAGTGATATTGTAGATATTGGTATTGCAAATAGTAATACTTCTTTTATCATAAAAGAAGTTATTTATATGTTTATTATTACAATAATTGGTTTAGCATCAAATATATTATTGGTGCATGCTACAAGTAAATTTTCTAATTTATATGGCTATAATATAAGAGATGGTTTATATAAAAAAATAAATAGTTTTAGTAAAAAAGAAATAGATAAATTTGGAGCATCAACTCTAATTACAAGAAGTACAAATAATGTAAGTAATATTACATCAACATTTTCATTTGGTTTAAGACTTATAGTTTTTGCTCCAATAATGGGAATAGGAGCTGCAATAATGGGATATACTCAAGCTTCATCCTTAGCTCCAATAGTTTTAATTGCTGTACTTATATTAATGCTTGGACTTATACTTATATTTAGTTTAGTATTTCCTAAATTTGAAGTGTTACAACATTTATTAGATAAATTAAATGCATCCACTAGAGAAATACTATCAGGTTTAAGAGTAATAAAAGCATTTAATAAACAAGATTATTTTAAGAAAAGATTTAATAAAGTAAATGCAGAAAATAGAGATTTAAATATATTCTTAAATAAAATACTTTATTTAGTTCAACCTATGATGATATTAATAATTAATATGTCTACTATTATAATTGTATATGTTTCAACTTTATATATAGAAAAAGGTACATTAGAAATAGGTTCAATGATAGCATTTATTCAATATATGGGTATAATTTTAACTAGTTTCTTAATTATACTTGTAATTATATTAAATATACCAAGAGTAATTGTATCATTTAAAAGAATAAATGAAATATTAAATACAGAGACAACTATTAAAAATCAAGGTACTATTAAACTTCATAGTTTAGAAAGTATTGAATTTAAAAATGTATATTTTAGATATGAAAATGCTAAAAAAGATATGCTTAAAAATTTGAATTTTAAAATAGTAAAAGGAGAAAATGTTGGAATAATAGGATCTTCTGGAAGTGGCAAAACTACAATAGCTAATTTACTTTTAAGACATATTGATGTAACAAGTGGTGAAATATTAATTAATGGTATTGATATTAAAGATTATGATATAGAGTCACTTAGAGATATATTTGCATATACACCACAAAAAGTATTATTATTTAAAGGATCTATTCGTGAAAATTTATTATTTGATTCTAAATATAATGTAGATAAATTAAATGCAGCTATGGAAACTGCTGAAATAAAAGATTTTATTGATAATAATAAAGAAGGATATGATTATATAGTAGAACAATCTGCTGTTAATTTAAGTGGTGGTCAAAAACAAAGAATGTCAATTGCAAGAGCACTTTTAAGTGGTGGAGAGTGTTTACTTTTTGATGATTCATTCTCTGCAGTTGATTATATAACTGATAAAAGAATAAGAGATGCAATAAATAGAAATTATAAAGATAAAATGGTTATATTAATTACTCAAAGGGTCGGAACAATTAAAAATAGTGATAAGATTATTGTAATAGATGAAGGAAAAATAGAATCAATAGGTAAATATGAAGAACTTTCTAAAACTAGTAAAGTATTTAAAGAATTTATTGATTCACAAGAAATGGAGGTAGAATTATGAATAAAAAAATAAAGATACCTACATTTAAAGAAACAATAACTAAAACTTATAAAATAATAAAAGGTCATAGAAAAAGTTATTTATTAATAATATTATTTTGTATACTAGCAGCTATATTTAATTCACTAGCACCTTATTTTTTAGGACTTGCTACAGATAGTTTATATAATTCAGTTACAAATCATTTAGCTTTTGATATAAGCTATATAATAAAAATATTATTAATTGTTGCTTCTTGTTATTTAATAGATGCAACCTGTACTTATTTTAAAAGTTTCTTAGCTTCTTCTTTAGGACAAAAAATAGGATATGATTTAAGAAATAAATTAATAAATAAAATTAATAAAATTAAATTTATGGATTTAGATAAAATGAAAAAAGGAGATGTTATTAGTAAAATTACTAATGATGTTGAAAGACTTACTGATAATTTAACTGAAATAATACCAGATCTTGTATATAATTTTTCATTAATATTTGGTGTTATTGTAATGATGTATATATTAGATCCATTACTTGCAACTCTTACTATAACAGTAATTCCAATTACTTATTTCTTACTTTCATATATAGTTAAAAAAACACAAATTTATTTTGAATTAAATCAAAGAGCTTTAGGTAATGTTAATTCATTTGTAGAAGAAAGTGTTACTAATAATGATGTAATAAAATCATTTAATAAAGAAAAATATTTTAATAATAAATTTAATAAAGAAAGTGCTCGTCTTGCTGATTATGGATTTAAAAGTAGTTTTTATAGTTCACTTGCAGTACCTTTTAATAAAGCAATTGGTAACTTAAATTATATAATTATAGTTGGAGTTGGTTCAATTTCAGTTATTAAAGGTAAGTTAAGACTAGGAGCTATACAATCATTTATACAATATATGAAAGACTTTAATAAACCAATGAATGTAATAGCACAAGTAATTGCTAATTTACAAATGGCAATTGCATCAGTTGATAGAGTATATGAAATATTAGATTTACCTGAAGAAGATAATGGATACTTAGATGATGTTAGATTTGATCATAAAATAGAATTTAAGAATGTTAATTTTGGTTATGAAAAAGGAAAAACAGTTCTTAAAAACTTTAATTTAACAATTAATAAAGGTGAAAAAGTAGCACTAGTAGGAAAAACAGGTGCTGGTAAAACTACAATTGTAAATTTACTTATGGGATTTTATGATAATTATGAAGGCCAAATTTTAATTGATGGAGTAAGTATTAGAGATTTAGATAAAAACTCATATAGAAAATTAATTAGTATGGTACTTCAAGATACATGGTTATTTGAAGGCACTATTAAAGAAAATATTGTTTATGATAAAAAAATTAGTGATGATAAATTAAATAGCATTTTATCTAAATCAAAAATAGAACATTTAATTGAAAGTTTACCTAAAGGACTTGAGTTCAATATAAATGAAGAAACTGATAATATATCATCTGGTGAAAAACAATTATTAACAATAGCTCGTGCATTAGTTGCAAATCCTGAAATATTAATTTTAGATGAAGCAACTAGTAATGTTGATACAAGACTTGAATATTTAATAAATACATCTATGGATAATTTAATGAAAGATAGAACTTCAATTGTAATAGCTCATAGATTATCTACCATAGTTAAGAGTGATAAAATAATTGTTATTAAAAATGGTCAGATATTAGAAACAGGTACTCATAAAGAATTACTTAAAAATAAAGGATATTATTATGAACTTTATACAAGTCAATTTGAAGTAGAAGAAAATTAATTTTTCTACTTTTTTAATTTTGTAACTTAATTGTAACTTTGATAATATATAATTAACTTGAAAGGGTGATAATATGGAAATATTAAAAGTAGAAAATTTAACTAAAATTTATGGTAAAGATTCAACTAAAGTAGTAGCACTAGATCATGTTTCATTTACTGTAGATAAAGGAGAATTTGTAGCAATAGTTGGAGCTTCTGGTAGTGGTAAATCAACTCTTCTACATTTAATTGGTGGAGTAGATACACCAACTAGTGGAAAAGTATTTATTGATGGAAAAGATATATATTCTCTTGATAGTGATAATTTAGCTATATTTAGAAGAAGATATGTAGGCCTTATATATCAATTTTATAATTTAATTTCAATATTAAATGTAGAAGAAAATATAGCTCTAGCACTTAATCTTGATAATAGAGAAGTTGATAGAGTAAAATTAAATGATTTACTTAAAACTCTAGGACTTTTAAATAGAAGATATCATCTTCCAAGTGAACTATCTGGTGGACAACAACAAAGAGTTAGTATAGGAAGAGCTTTAATTACTGAACCTACTATTATCTTAGCAGATGAACCAACAGGTAACTTAGATTCTAAATCTAGTGATGAAATAGTTGAATTATTAAGAAGAGCAAATAAAGAATATAATCAAACAATAATAATGATTACTCATAATATGGAAATAGCTGAATGTGCTGATAGAATAATTAAAATAGAAGATGGACATATTGTAGGTGATTAAAATGAATGTTTTAAATAAACTAACAATAAAAAATTTAAAATTAAATAAAAAAAGAAGTATTGTAACAATAATTGGAATTATTTTATCAGTTGCTCTTATTATGGCAGTAGTAACAATGTATAGTAGTGCGATTGCATCATTAATTAAATTTGAAACTACTGAAAAAGGAAATTATCATGCAGTCTTTTATGATGTTCCAAGTAGTGATATAAATACATTTAAACAAAATAGAAAAATAGAAAGTATATATTTAACTCATCATATAGGTTATGCTAGATTAAATGAATCTAAAAATGAAGATAAGCCTTATGCTCATGTTATGTCTTTTGATGAGAATGCTATTAAGAATTTAGCTATTAATTTAACAGAAGGAAGACTTCCAGAAAATGATAGTGAAATACTAATACCAACTCATTTAAAAACAAATGGTAGAGTAGACTTAAAAGTAGGAGATAGTATTACACTAGATATTGGAGATAGGATATATTTAGAAGATAATGCTATTTTAAATCAAGGTAATCCATTTTTAGAACATGAAGATATAATTAATACAACACCACATACTTATAAAATAGTAGGTATTGTTAATAGACCACCTAGTACTATTGAAAGTTATAGTGCACCAGGATATACATTTATAACAATAATGCAATCTCTTGAAAATACAAATTATGATGTTTATGCTAAATTTACTAAACAAGGTAGTAAAGATGCATATAAAGTAACTGCTGATATTATTGGTATAGATAGTGACTTATATAAAAATATTATGACGTCTACAATAGATATTAGTGAAGAAGATTGGAATAAATATCTTAATGAAAATGAACATAAAAAATATGAAGAAAATTTAAATACATATTTAATTACATTAGAAACTAATCCACTTAAAGACTCAACAAGTATGTCTCTTGGTACAGTTGTTATTATAGTATGTATAATTATAATATTTACATCAATATTCTGTATTAAAAATAGTTTTGATATTTCAATAACTGAAAAAACAAAACAATATGGTATGTTAAAAAGTATAGGAGCAACATCAAAACAAATTAAAAAGAATGTATTTTATGAAGCAACTATTTTAGGACTTATTGGGGTGCCTCTTGGTATTCTTAGTGGAATAATTGCCTCACTCATATTAATTATAGTAAGTAATTATTTACTTGCAACATCTCTTGAAGAAAATTTAAAACTAATATTTCACTTTTCATACTTTGGACTTATATTTAGTGTAATACTTAGTATTATAACAATATATTTAAGTGCATTTAGAAGTGCTAAAAAGGCATCTAAAGTTTCTTCAATTGAACTAATTAGAAATAGTGGAGAAATAAAAATAAAAAGAAATAAAATTAAAAGTCCTAAATTTATATCTAAACTATTTGGTGTAGGTGGAGTAATATCATATAAAAATATGAAAAGAAATAAAAAGAAATATAGAACAAGTATTATTGCTATTACAGTATCAGTTCTTGTATTTATTGCTCTATATTCATTTACTTATCTTACATATCAAGGCATAGAAGAAGAATTAAATATAGAAGACTATAATATACTAGTAAAAGCTTCTAAAATAGATATAGAAAATAAAGAATTTAAAAATAAATTTTTAAGTATAGTTAATCTTGATAATATTAAAGACTATTCTATTGTAAGATCAAGTATGTTTTATATTATTAATCCAAAATATAGTGACTTATATATAGAAAATTATGGTACTGCGGGAGATTATAGTAATGAAGACAATCTTGAATATGCAGAAATTAGAGCAGTAGGAGATCATGCTTATAAAAAATATTTAGATTCATTAGGACTAGAATATGATAAATTTAAAGATAAAGCAATACTTGTTGATAAAATAAACATGGTTATAAAAAATAATGATAATGAGTCAACATTAAAAAAAGAAAGATTATTTGATTATACAGCAAATGATAAAATAACTGGATATGTAGACAATAGAGAAAGTGAAAATATTGTTAATTTAGAAATAGGTTATATTACTGATACTTTCCCATTTGCAGTATCAAATAATAGTAGTAATAATCCAATATTAATAGTAAGTGATAATGTGTATGATAAATTTAATGCAGATAATGAAACAAATATTTATATAGATTCATCTAATGCAAATAAATTACAAGATGATATCGATAAATTACTTGCAGGTTATAATTATAATTTATACAATTCAGAAGAAAACGCTAAAATAATGAGAAATTTAATTCTATTAATATCAATATTCTTATATGGATTTATAATAGTAATTAGTTTAATTGGTATAACTACTATATTTAATACAATAACTACAAGTGTTAATTTAAGAAGACAAGAATTTGCAATGTTAAAGTCAATTGGAATGACAAATAAAGAATTTAATAGAATGATAAGACTAGAAAGTTTATTTATAGGAGTTAAATCATTAGTAATTGGTATAATCGTAGGAAGTATTTTATCTTTCTTAATATATATTTCATTTAATGCATCATTTGAATATTCTTATCCATTTAAGGCAGTATTAATATGTATAGTATCTGTATTCTTACTAATTAGTGTTATTATGAAATACTCAATAAATAAAATTAATAAACAAAATATAATTGAAACTATAAGAAATGAAAATATATAAAGAGCTTTTTGCTCTTTTATATTGTATAATTAAATAGAAAGGAAATATTATGAATATTTTATTAATTGAAGATAATTTAAATATTGTAAAAGGTCTTACATATTCACTTGTAAAAGAAAATTTTAAAGTGACTAGTTTTGATACAATTAAAAAGTCTTATGAATATATAAATAAAAATGATAATATTGATTTAATTATTCTTGATATTACACTTCCAGATGGTAATGGAATAGATTTATTTAAAAATATTATTAAAGATAAAAATATACCTACAATATTTTTAACAGCAATAGATGAAGAAGAAGTAATAGTAAATTCATTAAATTTAGGAATTGAAGATTATATTACAAAACCATTTTCTACAAAAGAATTAATCGCGAGAATGAATAAAATAATTCTTAGAAATAAAAAACAAAATATAATAAATGTTAAAGATATAAAATATGATTTAGATAAAATGATTGTATATAAATCTAATAAAATAATTGAACTTTCTAGTATAGAATTAAAAATATTAAATTTATTATTTACAAATATAAATAAAGTAGTTAAAAGAGACTTTATACTTGATAAAATATGGGAGTGGACAGGTAATGATGTACTAGAACATACAATTACTGTATATATGAAAAGAATAAGAGAAAAATTAGGTAGTGATATAATAACTACTGTTAAAGGAATAGGTTATAGAATAGATGAAGAACAAAATTAAATTTAAAAATTATTTATTTAGTACTCTAATTATTTTATTATTTATGATAATTATGCTTTTAATAATCGATAAATATGAATATAATGCTTATACTAAAAACTATAATAATAAACTTAATATGATAGTTAGTACTATTAAAAGTAAATATCCAAATATTGATGATGGAGACATAATTGATATATTTAATAATAAAGATATTAATGAAGAGTTTTTTAAACAATATGGAATTGATATAGAAAAAGAAAGTGTTATTATAGAAAATAATCAATTACATAATAAATTTATAATAATTAATATTAGTTTTATAGTTATATTAATATTCATTTTATTACTAGTATTTATTAAATATGATTTTAATAAAGATAAAGATATTAAAGAAATAACTAAATATATAAAAGAAATAAATAAGAATAATTATAATATAGATATAGATAAATTAAGTGAAGATGAACTCTCTATATTAAAAGAAGAATTATATAAAATAACTGTAATGTTAAAGATGAGTTCTATTAATTCTTTAAATGATAAATTAGAAGTTAAAAAATCTATTGAAGATATATCTCATCAATTAAAAACACCACTTACATCAATACTTATAATGCTAAATAACATTCTTGATGATGAAGATATGGATGAAAATGTTAAAAAAGATTTTCTAAGAGATATAAAAAAAGAAGTAATGAAAATAAATTCTTTAATCCAAATATTACTTAAATTATCTAAATTTGATTCTAATTCAATAGAATTTATAAAGAAAAATAATTCAATTAAAAAAATTATATTAGAAAGTATTAAAAATGTATCTTCTCTTAGTGATTTAAAAAATATAACAATTAACTTTAATATTAAAGAAGACATTAAAATTAATTGTGATTATATGTGGGAAGTAGAAGCAATAAGTAATATTATTAAAAATTCTATTGAACATTCATATGAAAATAATAAAATAGATATACTAGTAGAAAAGAAAAATACATATACAAGTGTTATTATAAAAGATTATGGTAGTGGTATTAGTAAAACTGATTTACCACATATATTTGAAAGATTTTATCAATCTAAAAATAGTAATACTAATAATATTGGAATAGGTTTATGTCTTTCTAAATCAATTATTGAAAAAGATAATGGTAAAATATATGTAGAATCAAATAATAAAGAAACTAAATTTATAATAAAATATTTTTAATGAAGTAAATTATGAATGTTAATAAAAATGATTAAAAATATAGTTAAAAAAATAAATTCATTTTTATTTGTTAATTATTATTATCAATGGTATAATATATATAGTAAAAGAATAGGTGATAAAAATGAATATTGATGAAATAATATTAAAGAAAGAAAATAAAGAACCATTAGAATATAAAGAAATTGAATATATGGTAAACTCATATGTTAAGAATAAAATAAATGATAAAACTATGAGTAAATTTATATGGGCTATTTATAATAATGGACTTAGTATAAAAGAAACATATTATTTAACTGATGTTATGATTAAAAGTGGAGAAGTAATAGATTTATCTAGCTTAAATAAAAAGGTTGTTGATAAACATTCAACTGGTGGTGTAGGAGATAAAATTACTTTAATAGTATCTCCAATAGTTGCTGCATCTGGTGTATGTGTACCTAAAATGAGTGGAAGAGGTCTTGGGCTTACAGGAGGAACTGTTGATAAATTAGAAAGTATTAGTGGTTATAAATTAAATCTAACTAAAAAAGAATTTATTAATGCATTAAAGAAAGTAGGATGTGCAGTTATTAGTCAAAGTGAACAAATAGCTGTAGCTGATAAAAAAATATATGCTCTTAGAAATGAAATTGGAGCAGTTGATTCAATTCCTTTAATAGCAAGTTCAATTATGTCTAAAAAAATAGCAAGTGGAAGTGACATAATAATAATTGATTTAAAAGTTGGTGAAGGTGCATTTATGAAAAACATAAAAGATGCAACTAAACTAGCTAAAACAATGGTTGAAATAGGTAAATATTATAATAAAAAAGTAATTTGTACATTGAGTGATATGAATATACCACTTGGTTCTAATATAGGAAATGCACTTGAAGTAAAAGAAGCAATTGATTTCTTTAATGGAAAATATGATAAAAGATTATATGAACTTTCTGTATATATTTCAAGTTTAATGATTAGTAGTGCTAAAAATATATCAATGTCTAGAGCTAAAAGATTAGTTATTAATTTACTTGAAAGTGGACATGCTAGAAATAAATTTTATGAATGGATTAAAAATCAAGGTGGAGATATTACTAAATTAAAAGATAAAGCTAGAAAATATATTGTTGTTTCTACTAAGAGTGGTTATGTAAATGAAATTGATTCACATAAAATATCTCAACTTGTATTTGATCTTGGTGCTGGAAGAGTTAAAAAGACAGATAAAATAGATTATGCAGCAGGTGTTATGCTAAATAAAAAAATAGGTCAAAGAGTATTAAAAGGTGAAATACTTGGTGTAATATTCTATAATAAAAAAGTAGAAAATATGGATAAAATATTTGAAAGTTCATTTATAATTGATAAAAAGAAAAAGAGAGTTAAAAAAATAATTATTAAAACTATAAAATAATTGATTATATTAGAATATTGGAGAAATTATGCAAGTAAATGAAGAATTAAAAAAATATATAGATGAAAATGTTTTAAAAGAATATAATAAAAATGAAATAGGACATGGTATAAATCATATTCATTATGTTATTGATAGAAGTTTTGAATTAATAAAAGAAAATAATTTAGATGTAAATAATGATATGGTTTATACTATTGCTGCATATCATGATATTGGGCATCATATTGATACTAAAAAACATGAAATTGTATCTGCTGAAATAATGTATAATGATAAAAATTTATTAAAATTTTTTTCTGATAAAGAATTAACTATAATAAAAGAAGCTATTGAAGATCATAGAGCTTCAATGGAAGGTGAACCAAGAAGTATATATGGTAAAATAGTATCTTCTGCAGATAGAAATAATACTGTGGAAGACTGTCTAAGTAGAACATATACATATGGTAAAAAATTGAATCCTAATGCAACTGATGAAGAATTATTTTTAAGAGCATATGATGTTTTGAGTAAGAAATTTGGAGAAAATGGATATGCTAAATTTTATTTTAAAGATAAAAAATATGAAGAATTTTTAAAAGAAATAAGAAACTTATTAAAAGATAAAGAAAACTATATTAATACACAAAGAAATTACATTATGAAACTAAAAAAGCAAAAGAAAATTTGATAGTAATTTAATATTACTATTTTTTATTTAAAACTTAATTTTTTTTGAAAAATTCACTTAAAATTTTCTTTTATTCTTTTTTTAAATGTTATATAATAAAAGCTATGGAAAGAAAAGATGTAAATTTAAATAATGTTAGTCCAATGATGAGAGAATATCTAAAGACTAAAAGTGAATATGAAGGAATAATATTATTTTATAGACTAGGTGACTTCTATGAAATGTTTTTTGATGATGCAATTACCGCATCACATGAATTAGAACTTACATTAACAGGAAAACAAGCAGGCCTTAAAGAAAAGATTCCAATGTGTGGTGTTCCATATCATGCAGTTAATATTTATTTAGAAAAATTAATAGAAAAAGGATATAAAGTAGCTATATGTGAACAAGTTGAAGATCCTAAAACAGCAAAAGGAATTGTTAAAAGAGAAGTAACACAAATAGTAAGTGCTGGTACTATTACAAATACTGAAATAGTAAATGAAAAAGATTTCAATTTTATCGCGTGTATTAAAGATTATACTTATGCATATGTTTTATCTTATGCAGATTTATTAAGTGGAAAAGTATATGCTACATATATTAATCATGATGAAGAAAATTTAATAAGTCAAATAGTTAATTTAAATATAAAAGAAATTGTAGTAGAAGATAATTTTGATGAAAAACTAATATACAAATTTAAAACTAACTATAATATTTATATTTCATATTACAATGATGATAAAATATTTGAAAAAAATAATGTATTTGATGGAATAGAAGATGAAAAAATAATTAAAACTACATCAATAATTTTAAATTATTTAGTTAATGCTATGAAACAAGATTTAAGTCATTTACAACATTTAGAAATTGTTGATAAAAAGATGTTTCTAGAACTAAATAAAGAATGTATTAGAAATTTAGAACTTACTGAAACTATGCGAAATAAAGATAGACAAAATAGTTTACTTGGATTTATGGATAAAACTAAGACTGCTATGGGAAGTAGATTATTAAAAAGTTATATAATTAGTCCATCTATCGATAAAAAAGAAATATTAAAAAGACATGATTTAGTAGAAAAACTAATTAAAGAATTTATGCTTAAGAGTGAACTTAAGACATATCTTTATGAAATATATGATTTAGAAAGATTAACTGGAAAAGTAGCATGTTCTACACTTAATGCTAGAGATATGTTACAACTTAAAAATAGTTTAAGAGTATTTCCTGATATAAACAATATATTAACAGAACTAGGTCTTGAAGCACTTGAAACATTTGATGATTTATGTGATTTAATAGAAAAATCTATTAAAGAAAATTCACCAGTTACTCTAAAAGAAGGTAATTTAATCAAAGAAGGTTTTAATTCAGAAATAGATGAGTTAAGAAGTATTAAAACTAATGGTAAAGACTTTATATCTAATTTTGAAAATGAAGAAAGAGAAAGAACAAATATTAAAGGATTAAAAATTGGATTTAATAAAGTATTTGGTTATTTTATAGAAGTTCCAAAAGGACAAATAATGTATGTTAAAGATGAATTTCAATATGAAAGAAAACAAACATTATCTAATTGTGAAAGATATATAACACCACTTTTAAAAGAAAAAGAAAATATGATATTAAATGCAGAAGATAAACTTAATAATTTAGAATATGAAGTATTCTGTCAAATAAAAGATGAAATTAAGAAATATATATCTGGTTTACAAGTTGTATCTGGTAAAATTGCATATTTAGATGTAATGCAGTCTTTTGCGACAATAGCAGAAGAAAATAATTTTGTAAAACCAACTATTAATGATGATAATATTGTTGAAATTATAGAAGGAAGACATCCAGTAGTAGAAAGTGTTATTGAAAAAGAATATATTGATAATGATGTAATACTTGATAAAAATACTAATGTTTTAATAATTACAGGTCCTAATATGAGTGGTAAATCTACTTATATGAGAGAAATGGGAATTATTGCAATATTAAATCAAATTGGTTCATTTGTACCTGCTAAAAAATGTAATATTCCAATATTTGATAAAATATTTACAAGAATTGGAGCAAGTGATGACTTGGTAGGTGGAGAGTCAACATTTATGGTTGAAATGAAAGAAAGTGCTAATGCACTTAAAAATGCAACTCATAATAGTTTAATATTATTTGATGAGTTAGGTCGTGGAACTAGTACTTATGATGGTATGTCACTTGCAGGATCTATAATTGAATATATTGCAAATAATATAAAATGTAAAACTTTATTTTCAACACATTATCATGAACTTACATCTATGGAAAGTAAACTTCCAGGTATTAAAAATGTACATGTCACTATTGCTGAAGAAGAAGGAGATATTACATTCTTACATAAAGTATTAGATGGAGCAGTTGATAAAAGTTATGGAATTAATGTTGCAAAACTAGCAAATCTTCCAAATGAAGTAATAAAAAGAGCTAATGAGCTTTTAGAAGAATATGAAAGTAATGATAATAAAAAAGAAAAAAAAGTTCGTCAATTAGAACTTAATTTTGATGAAGACAATAAAAAAGATGAATTAAGAGAATATATAGATACAATTAATCCACTTGAAGTAACACCAATAGAAGCAATTAATATATTAGATCAAATAAAAAAGAAATCTCTTTTATAGGAGGACTTTATGAATATTAGTGAAGAAGAATTTAAAAAATATTTAATTGAAATAATTAAAAATAATAAAGATGCAGATGAAGAAAAATTATCTGAAGAAATAGATAACTTATTTTTAAATTTAATTACAAAATCTATAGAAGAAAATGTAAGTGAAGATGATTTACCAGAAGAATTAAAACAACTAGTAAAAGAAATGTTTGAAAACTCTTCTTCTGTAGATGATGTTATTAAACAAAGAAAACAAGAAATTGAAATTAATAAAGAAAGTTTTATTGCTGTAAAAAAGAATTATAGAGTTGCTGCCGCTTCTAGACATATAAATTTAACTAATTTAAGACTTTTAAGATTAAGTGTAAAATTCTATAAATTAAAACTACAATTTCTTCAAGATGAAGGATATAAATTATATGAAGAATATGAAAATAGAATAAATGATAATATAGAAGAAATATATAATTTAAAGTCTATATTAAAGCTAATAAAAATAGCAATAAATAGACTTGAAAAAGTAGAAGAAACTTTATGCTTAAAAGAAATAAATGAATTAATTTATAATATAATCCAAAAACAAGGTTTAATTTGTGATTATGTTGAAGACTTAGCTGAAAAATATAGTCTTAGATATGAAGGAATAAACATAACTTCAAATAATAAGTTAGAGCAAGAATTAAATAAAACTGATGAAAATATATTAAATTATATTAGAATATTAAATTTACATGAATAGAGATTTAAGTAATTAATAACAGATCTATATAAAAATATGACTATAAAATATTACAAAATACAAAATATATAAAATTTAAAGTAGGTAGGAGTTAATATCAAAACTGATATTTAAAAAAAACATAATACTTAAATCTCTACATAACAAATTACATTAGTTAAAAAAATAAGTCAAATTGATAAAATTTAATTTTGACTTATTTTTATTTACTTAAAATATAATTATTGTATATAAAAAATTAAATAATTAAGTACAAATTTATCATCAAAATAAAAAAATACTGAATTTAAATAATTTTTTCAGTATTTTTAAAATTTAATTTAGCTATATTATTAAGTTCACTTTTTCCATATTTAGAAACTATTTTTTTAGCTACTTCATTTACACTATCAGATGCACCTTTTAAAAGAGTTATTCCATATTTTTCTGATAATTTATCCATATTTTCTAAAAATAAATATCTACTTATAACACTAGCAGCAGCTACACTTAAATGTTTACTTTCACCTTTAGTTAAGAATGTTATTTTAGTAACTTTATCAGTAATATTTTCTTGTTTTAAATAACTAAAATAACTTCTTGGACTAGTAAACTCGTCAATTATTATTTTATGATAAGGTATACCTTTATTAGATAGTTCAAATAAAACTCTATTATGAAGAATAGCTTTTATTTTATTCATATTAAATCCTTTATTTGATAGTTCATTATATTTAGTATTAGAAAGAGTAAATGTAACATATGGAAGTTTTTTCATAATAATTGGAGCACATCTTCTAATTTTATCATCAGTCATTTTTTTAGAGTCCATAATTTTTAAATCTTCAAGTAATTTTCTTGTTTCTTTATTAACGAGTGTAGCTGTTACAATAATAGGTCCAAAATAATCTCCTGTTCCAACTTCATCACTACCAATAGCATCATAATAATAGTATGTTTTATCATCTTCTTTTTGTTCTTTTGCTTTTAATTCCTCATCTATATTTCTATTATTAAAGTGACTTTCTAAATCTTTCCACATATTAGCATCAACATCAGCAGAAATTCCTTGAAACATTACTTTGCCACTTTCATATAAAGTAATTATTGTTCCACCTTCTTCAGCTTGAAAAACAGAATAAGGAGGCTTTTTATCTCTTCTTAATAAATCATAGTATTCAATCATTTTTTCTTTGATATTATCGCTTACTTTAAATACTATTGTTTTTTGTTTTTCCATACTTTTCACATCCATTTATATTTTATCATGAAAAATGTAAAAAAAATATAATTTTTATTGAATTTGAAAAACATTATGTTATAATTTTTAGTAGAGGTAATATTAATGTTAATGACTTACTTTATTAACATGTTTTTTCCTCATGTTAATTTTTTTTGGAGGTAAAATGAGTAGGGCAAAAATCATAGTTATTGAAGGAACTGATGGTTCTGGAAAAGAAACACAAAGTAAATTATTAAAAGAAAAACTTGAAAAAAAGGGTCTTAAAGTAAAAAGTTATTCTTTTCCAATTTATGAATCTGCGACTGGTAAAATAGTAGGTGGTTCATATTTAGGAAAAAGTGAAATTTCACCTTCAGTTTTTGAAGAAACATCAGCTAATGTAGATCCTCTTGTTAGTTGTTTATATTATGCAGCTGATAGGAGATATAATTTACTTAAATATATAGAAGATGAGATATATAAAAATGATGTAATTATATTTGATAGATATGTAACTTCAAATATGGGACATCAAGCAGGAAAAGCAAAAACAAAAGAGCAAAGAGAAAAAATAATAAATTTTATTCACACATTAGAATATGATTTATGTGAACTTCCAAAACCAGATATTGTCGTATTTTTATATATGCCACTTTTAGCTACTAAGTTTTTAAGAAAAGATAGAGTTTCAGATGGAAATGAAAGTAATGATGAACATGTGAAAAATGCAGAAAGTACTTATTTATATCTTGCTAAAAAATATGATTGGTATTCAATTAATTGCTTAAAATCAAAAGAATTTAAAACTATTGAAGATATAAAATCAATTGATGAAATAAGTAATGAAATTAATGAATATATAGATTCAAAATTAAATGAATCTTATATAGATGATTCTTATATTAAAAGAATGACACGATTTTAAAGGAGGTAATATTATGTCAAAATTTGATAAAGAATATTTAAAATTATGTAAAAAAATATTAAATGAAGGAGAAGAAGTAGAAAATAGAACAGGTACTAATTCTATAAAAATACCAGCGTATCATTTTGAATTCAATTTAGAAGAAGAATTTCCATTTTTAACAACTAAACAATTATTTTATAGACAAGCTATTTTAGAAATGTTATGGATCTATCAAGTTCAAAGTAATGATGTAAGATGGCTACAAGAAAGAGATGTTAAAATTTGGAATGAGTGGGAAATAGGTGAAGATGGAATATGGAGAGCTACTCAATGGTTACCAGATGGTAAAGGTCATTTAGTTGAAACTAAAGTTGAAAAAGATTTTGGAAAAGAGTGGGCTCATACAATTGGCACTGCTTATGGATGGATTGTAAACAAATATAAGCTAATGGATAAATTAATAGATATACTTAAAAATAATCCAAAAGATAGAAGAGCGGTTATTAGTTTATGGCAAAATGATTATTTAGATACAGCAGTTTTACCATCTTGTGTGTGGTCAAGTGAATGGGATGTAACAAATGGACACTTAAATGCTTGGGTTCATCAAAGAAGTTGTGATGTAGGACTAGGACTTCCATTTAATGTTACACAATATTCTGTTTTACTATATATGTTAGCTCAAGTATGCGGTTTAAAACCTGGAACATTAAATTGGTCTATTAAAGATGCTCATATTTATGTAGATCATGTTAATCAAATAAAAGAGCAAATTAGACGTGGTGATGAACTTGAAGATTTACCAGCACCAGAATTATGGCTAAATCCTGAAATAAAAAATTTTTATGATTTTGATAATAGCAAAGATTTAAAAGATATTAAAATATTAAATTATCGTCATCATGGTAAGCTTCCTCTTAAAATCAGTCAATAGGTGAAATATGAGTTATTCAATAATAGCCGCGATTGGAAAAAATAGAGAACTTGGAAAAGATAACAACTTAATATGGCATCTTCCAAATGATTTAAAATTTTTTAGAGAAGTTACAACTGGTAAAACAATAATAATGGGAAGAAAAACATTTTATTCTCTTCCAAAAATGTTACCAAATAGAAAACATGTAGTAATTTCAAGTAGTAACAATTTTAATAGTGAAGTAAAAGTATATAATAACTTAGAAGAATTACTTGAAGATTATAAAAATTCTGATGATGAATTATTTGTAATAGGTGGTGCTAGTATATATAAATTATTTATAGATATAGCAGAAAAATTATATTTAACTGAAATAGATGCAGAATGTATGGATGCTAGTGTTTATTTTCCAGAATTCGATAAAAATAATTACGAAAGAACAATTTTAAAAGAAAATGAAGATGATGGTATTAAATATAAACATGTTTTATATAAAAAACTAAAATAAAAATAGAAGCTTTGACTTCTATTTTCTTTTTTATTTATTAGTTATTACAGCCACAGCCACAGCCATTGTTACCATTACCAAATCCATTACCATTATTTACAAATCCTACACCAAATATTATAACTAATAAAATGAATAATACTAATACAAATGCAGCACCATAACCATATCCACCATTATTATAACCTGGATAAGTATTATAGTACATGCTATTTCCACCAGCATATCCACCATTATATCCATAATAATACATAATATATTACCTCCTTATAATTTTATCTATATTATTTTATGGAATATGGTGTTTTATTGACACTACAAAAACATAAATAATTTACATTTTAATTTATTTTTTATATAATTTATATAGTATGAAAAATAGCAAAAAGAGAAAAATTAGTTTAATAAAGAATTTAAATAAGCCAATTTTATTATTGACTTTGATTTTTGCTATTTGTGGTGCTTTTTTAATATTAGATGCATCTAGTATATCAGCAGTATTAACTTATGGAGAAGATACATACTATTTTTTTGAAAGACAACTTTTGTTTATAGCAATAGCATTAGTTTTATCTGTTATAATAATTAAATTTCCAACTAAATATTATAAAGGCATATCGCTTTTACTATCTCTTATATTTATGGGAGCTTTATTAATTGTATATTTAAAAAATTCACTTTTTAGTAGTGATGTAAATGAAGTTACATTATCTTTATTTGGTGGAAGATTTCAACCAGCTGAATTTTTAAAAGTATTTTTAATTATGTATATGGGTTCTTTTTATGGTAGTTGGGCTAATAGTAAAGTACATATAAAATATTCATTTTTTGTACCAATTATTTTATGTGTAGTATCTGCTGGTCTTATATTTTTAGGTGGTGACTTTGGTAGTGCTGCAATTATGGCTGCTTTATATGCACTTGTATTTATGTGTGTACCTACTAAAGATAAACTATTTAATAGACTTAAAATAATAGCTTGTACTTTATTAGTTTTAGCAGTAGTTGTATTAAAATTTGCATATTTAATAATACCAGAAAGTATATTAACAAGTGATTATAGATTAAATAGATTTATTTATAAAAATCCATGTGATAGATATGAAGAAAATTCAGGTTATCAAGTTTGTAATGGATATATAGCTATGGATAATGGTGGTATTTTTGGAAGTGGAATAGGAGAGTCAGTACAAAAATATTTATATTTACCAGCAAGTCATACAGATTTTATCTTTCCAATAGTAGTAGAAGAGTTAGGAGTAATTACTGGTATTGCTATTATAATAGGATATATGGTACTTATATTTTTAGTATTTAAAGTCGCGATAAATTCATATTCACTTCAAAATTCAATAATTTGTTATGGAATTGGAATATACTTTATGTTGCATATATTTGTTAATTTAGGTGGAGTACTTGGAATTATTCCATTAACTGGTGTTCCACTTCCATTCTTAAGTTATGGTGGTAGTTTTTGTATAACAGTTATTTGTTCATTTGCAGTA
>CANRCX010000006.1 GCA_947629235.1 uncultured Bacilli bacterium
ATCCCTTTTTATGGGAATTTAATTCTATAATTTATTTTTTTACTTATATTGGGAATTTCCAATACTATTCAATCATTGCTTTATTATTTTCAAAATTAAATAAACTTGGATTATCCTTATAAATATTTTTAATAGTTTCATTATTTATATCATAATCAATTTTGTATTCAGACATACTTTTTATATTTTTAATACTAATATAGAGAAAAATTGCTAATAAAATAAATATAATTATTTTTACTATTAATTTTTTCATACTTTATCACCTATATACACACTAAAATGAATACTTGTTTCTACTTTAGAAAATGGAGTAAAATTTCTTTTAGATTTAGTATAAATATGAAAATAATATCTACCATCTTCTTTAACTATATCACTAATATCAGAAATAAACTCTCCTTCATAAACTGTTTTACCCATTCTTTGTACCATCATTGTTTTATTTTCATCAATTACTTCTTTATAATCATAATTTCCATTTATATTATTATAACTAACTCTTTTATTAAATCTATTATACACTTCATATTCATTTACATTTAATATTATTTTATCTTCTCTATTAATTCTTGCAAATGAATCTTCAAAACTACATGAATTTTTATTACAATCATAATAATTATAATTATTAATAAATAATTTTTTATATTTAACATCTAATCTTGCTTTTAATTCTTGATTATTTATTTTAATTATAAATTTATTTTGAAAGTACCTATCTTTTCCATCTATTATAAATATAAAAGAAACTATTAATACTATTATTAATAAAAAACATAACATAGGTTTAAATATACTTCTATCCATATTATTCACCTATTTTAATTTTAACATTTTAATTATAAAATAAAAAGAAATTCTTTAAATTTTATTATAAATGATATTACTTGTGTTTAATAAATTTATTATAACCATTAATATAACCAACATCATAAAGTTTAGCCATAATTGTTTTTTCATCTATCTTTTTAAATTTTTTAATTTTATTTATTTTTTTATCATTAATTGCATCTCTAATACCTTCATTATATCCAAGATTATATGACTTAATATATTTATACATTTTCACCTCCTTACTATATAATTAGCCATAACTTTAAAAAACACTTCTTTTTTTAATAAAAAAAATAACTAATCTATTGATTAGCTATTTTATAAAACTATTGCTATTAAATTATTACTTCCTTTATTAACCATCTTAGTAATAGTTTGTGAAAGTTTATATTTAGATGTATCAGGTAATAAAGATAATTTTGCTTGTATACTTTCTTGAACAATTGCTTCTAAACTTCTTCCAAATATTTCACTTTGCCATATTTTTTCTGGATTATCTTTATCTTGCATTATATGATCAATTAATTCTTTACTTTGCATTTCACTACCAATAATAGGTTCAAAACTACTTTCTACATCTACTTTTACTAAATGAACACTTGTAGCTTTAGCTTTTAATTTTATTCCAAATCGTCCACCTTGTTTAATTATTTCAGGTTTTTCAAGTACCATATCTTTAACTCTTGGTTGAACTATTCCATATCCAGTTTGATATACTTGTTTTAATGCACCTTTAATATTTTCATATTCATTTGATCCTTCACTTAAATCTTGGAATACTTTAATTAAATCACCTTTTGAACTTATATTTTCTCCTACTAATTCTTTTAATATATCATTATATAATTCTTCATTTGCTTCAAGTGTTATAGTTACTTCGCTATTATCTGTATCTAATGAGCTTATATATGCTTTTGTTATTTCTTCATTATCTTCTAAACTTAAATTAATGTTTTCAGCATCTCTTAATTTATCTACATTAGTAATTGATTCTTTCATTTTATTAATAAATTTTTGTTTTAATGGGTGTGCTGCACTTAATACTCCTACCCAATCTGGTATATTAAATTCAATATGATCAATTGGAAATTCATAAAGAGCTTCTTTTAATATTGTAATAATATCATCTAAAGTCATATTTTCTACACTAATTGGAAGTACTGGAACACTATATTTTTCTTTCATACTATTAACAAGATTAGTTGTTTCAAAACTATTTGGATGTGTTGAATTCATAATAACTATAAATGGTTTATTAATAGTTTTAAGTTCATTAATAACTTTTTCTTCAGTTTCAACATAATTACTTCTAGATAATTCCCCAATAGATCCATCTGTAGTAACAACTATTCCAATAGTAGCATGATCTTTAATAACTTTTTCTGTTCCAATTTCAGCAGCTTCTACAAATGGAAGTTCTTCTGTAAACCATGGAGTTTTAACCATTCTTGGATTTCCAAGTTCATCTTGATAACCTATTGCTTCTGGTGTTACAAATCCTACACAATCAACTAATTTTATATTTGTTGTAAGTCCATCTATATTTATATTAGCACCATTACTTGGAACAAATTTAGGTTCAATTGTCATAATTGTTTTACCAGATGCAGTTTGAGGTATTTCATCCATACATCTTTTCTTTTCCATTTCATCATCCATATAAGGAAGTATTAATGTTTCAATACATTTTTTAATAAATGTACTTTTACCTGTTCTAACAGCACCAACTACTCCTAAATATATTTCTCCACCTGATTTTTTACCAAGACTTTGTAAAATTTGTGTTTTATCCATAATAACCCTCTTTCTAGCCATTTAGTAATATTTATGTATTTAAAAACTATTTATGACAAAAAAAAGAAATTACTATGTAATTCCTAATTTAATTTTTCTTTAACTATTGTATTTACGAATTTCATATCAGCTTTACCTTTAAATATAGGAGTTAATTCTTTCATAATTAATCCCATATCTTTAATAGATGTAGGTTTTACTTTATCAAATACTTTATCAATTTCATTTCTTATTTCTTCTTCTGATAATTGTTCTGGTAAATATTTACTTAATAATTCTATTTCTCTATTAAGTCCATCTATTAAATCTTGTCTATTGCCTTTTTTAAATTCTTCAATACTTTCTTTATGAGTCTTTACTTGTTTGCTAACAACTTCAATTACTACTTCATCAGATGCATCATGTCTATCCATTTTATTATTAATTAAATATAAGTCAATAGCAGACTTTAATAATCTTAAAGTACTAACTGTGTCTTTATCTTTAGCTTTCATAGCTTCAACCATATCTTTTGATATTTTATCGTATAACACAAGTATCACTCCTTTTATTAATATCTTTGTTTATTATGTTTTTTAGCATTTCTTATAGCTTCTTTTTTAGCTTCTCTTCTAACAATTCCTGGTTTTGAGTATTCTCTTCTTTTTTTCATTTCAGTAGGGATTCCGCTTCTTTGAACTTTCATTTTAAAACGTTTTAATGCACCCTCAACATTACCATCTTTAACTTCTACGCGTGTCATTATTTCTTCCCTCCCTTCATGACTATAGATAATTATATTACAAAATTTGTCGAATTTCAAGTAATTTAGTAGAAAAATAAAAATCTTTCATATAAAATGAAAGATTTATTTTAGTTTTAAAACAGGTCCCTTTTCTTCGTGCTTATCATCAAATTGTACTTTAGCTCGTCCACTATCATCTAATGAACCAAAATGATCAACTCCATATTTACTAAAGTACTCTTCTCTTTTACTTTGGATTTCTGATAAAAGATCAACAAATCTTATATCTGAAAGAAATCTGTTGTCATAAAAGATAATACTATTGTCAAGATCCTTAACCATGGTATCATCCTCCTTATGATTAGATTATATCAAAGATTTAAATAAAATTCATTATATTTTCACTAAATTTACATATTAATGTTTTAATACTAATTTATTATTTTTTCCATATAAGACATTATTTGTTTCTTCTTTTAATTCTTCCATCATTTCTACATAAGGTGGAAGTGGTTTTGTAAGTGAAGTATTAATTGCATAAAATAGCCATTGCCATTCATCATATAAATCTCTATCACGAGATTCAAGCATATTTAATTTTCTATGACTACTTTTAGTAAGTAAAGCACCATTTGAAACAGATGTTTCACCTTGAGCTCTTTTAATTATATGATGATATGTTAATGGATTTGTACTTGTAATTGGAGTACCCATCCAATCATAGCCATCTGGTTTATATATTCTAATCATTTTATTTAATACATCTTGTTCCATATTGTTCATTATTCTCACCTCTTTTTAAGTAAGCTATATTATACTACAAAAGACTAAAAAAAGCAACTTGCGTTGCTTATTTGATTTGACTCATTACTTCTTCAGCAAAGTTTTCTTGTCTCTTTTCCATTCCTTCGCCTACTTCGTATTTAACAAGTTTATTAAGTTTAGATTTATTATTTTCTAAATATCCTTTAACACTAACATTAGAATCTTTAATAAATGCTTGTTCTTCTAAAACAGTTTCTTCATAGAATTTTCTAATTCTTCCTTCTACTATTTTATCAGCAAATTCAGGTTTTTTACCTTCATTAATAACTTGTTCTTTAATTACAGATTTTTCATGTTCTAAATCTTCTTCTGGTACACTTTCAATATTTGTATAAAGTGGTCTCATAGCTGCTGCTTGCATTGCTACATCTTTAGCTACTTCTTCATTATCACCTTCTACAACTGTTAATGAAGCAATTTTACCACCCATATGTAAATATGTTCCAAATACTTCATTATCTGATTTAGTAACTTTTTCAAATCTTCTTAAACTAATTTTTTCACCAATTTTAGCAGTGGCATTTACTATTAAATCATTAATAGTATCACTTCCACATTTTAAATTTAATGCACTTTCCATATCTTTAGCATCACTATCTAAAATAGTATTTCCTATTTTATCTAATAATTCTTTGAATTCTGCATTTTTAGCAACAAAATCAGTTTCTGCATTTAATTCTAAAACTACAGCATCATTACCTTTTACATATATATTAGCAAGTCCTTCTGCTGCAATTCTTTCTGCTTTTTTAGCAGCTTTAGAAATACCTTTTTCTCTTAAATAATCGATTGCTTTGTCCATGTCTCCATTACTTTCAACAAGGGCTTTTTTACAATCCATCATTCCAGCTCCAGTTCTTTCTCTTAAGTCTTTTACCATACTTGCACTAATTTCCATAATATTTGCCTCCTAATTTAATGATGAAATTAATTCATCTTTTTTCATAGTTGAATATCCAGAAATACCTTTTTCTTTAGCAAGTTTCTTAAGTTCAGAAACTGTCATAGAACTATAATCTACTTTTTCTTCTTTTTTAGTAGTTTTTTCTTCTTTTACTTCTTTTTTAGTTTCTACTTTTTCTTCTTTTTTTGCTTTTTTAGCAGGTTTTTCTTCTTCACTAAAATCATCTAATTCAACAACTTTAGTTTCAACTTTAATCTCTTTTACTTGTTTTTCAGTATTTTCATCTTCAGTAACATAATCTACAAGTGGTAGATTATTAGCTTCACATACAGCATTAGCTAAAACTCCAAGTACAACTTTAACACTTCTTACAGCATCATCATTTGCTGGAATTGGAAAGTCTACATCATCTGGATCACAGTTAGTATCAACTATTCCAAATACTGGAATTCTAAGTTTACGTGCTTCATGAATAGCATTTGCTTCTACTCTTGGATCTACTACAATGATAGCTTTTGGTAATTGTTCCATACCTCTAATACCACAAAGAAGTTTATTTAATTTATCATATTCTTTTTGAATTTTAGCAACTTCTTTTTTAGGTAAAAGTTCAAACTTACCAGTTTCTTCCATTTTTTCGATTTGAGCTAATCTTTTTACTCTATCTCTAATTGTTCTAAAATTAGTTAAAGTACCTCCTAGCCATCTTTCTGTTACATAAAAACTATTACATCTTGTTGCTTCTTCGATACTAGCTTCTTTAGCTTGTTTCTTAGTACCAACAAATAGAACCTTACCACCATTTTCACATGCTTTAAGAAGTTCAGCGTAAGCTTCTTCGATTTTATCAACAGTTTTTTGTAAATCGATAATATGAATGTCATCTCTTGTAGTAAAAATAAATTCTTTCATTTTTGGATTCCATCTTTTAGCTTGATGACCAAAATGAACACCTGCTTCTAATAAATAACTTTTTGCAATTACTGCCATATTTTTCTCTCCTTTCGTTAATTCTTCTGCTTATCTTTAAATTAATATTCACCTAAATTATATTTATTTAGGCACTAGAATATTAAATCAATAAGCATGTTTTTTTCTTAAAGCATACATATTTTAACATAAATTTATATAAAAAAAAAGATATTTTTATATTTTTTATATCTTTTTTTAAACAAAACATGAAATATCAAATTCAAACATATTTCCAATTACTCTTGCAAGTAATGGAAGTAAGAATATAAGAGCTAGTATAATTGCCATATAAGTACATTTCTTTGCTGCTTTTTTAAGAGCATCTTGATCTTTAGAAATAACAGCTGGAACTAATGAAATCATACCATTTACTATTGCTATTATTGCTCCAATAATTTTTACTGTATCTATTGCAAATTTAACTAATTTAGTAAGATTTTCTCCTAATAATTCAGAACAATTCATTTGTTCAGTTGATATATTAATATCAGGAGCACCCACTGCACTTCCAGTATAACTAGAATCAACTTTTTGTTGTTCTCCAGTTGTAGAACCAACAGATTGAATTAAACAATCATGGTTACTTTCTGAATTATCATATTTATCTTTACTAACAACTGAAACATTAAGTTCACTAGTGACAGTTAAATCTCCACCAGAAGAACCCCTACTACAATTTAATAAAGGGCATGAAAGTTTACCATCTTTATCTTTAAAATCAGATGCTTCCATATTTTTAAGATTAACCATAGTTAAACCTGAATCATTTAATCTATATACAATTTTATTATTTTCTAAATCATAAGTAAAAGTTATAGCATTATATGTACAAACATATTGCTTTGATGGATCTATTTTATCTTTTTCACTTGCACTTTTATTTGAATAAGAATAAACATTAGCACTTTTATTTGCATTAGTTAATAATGGATATTTTGCATTATTTAAATACAAAACATTTTCATAATTCCATCCACCACACGTTTTTGCATTATTAGAATCTATTACATGTTTACCAGTTGAATCTGTTGGTTGTGGATTATCCCAATCAATATTTACACATTTATAACCTTCAGTTGTAAGAAAATCTTTTCTAGTTAAATTATTAGTACATTTTTTAAAAGTACTACCACTAGTAACAGCAGAATTAGATGTACTATTAACATTAAAATTTTTCATACTATCATCATGATAGAAACTATAAGAGAAATTTCCTTTTCTTGCAATTGGATAATATTCTAAACTAGCATTTTCATCCAAAGGAACTCCAAAGGCATAAACATATCTTTGACAACTATCACTAGTCCAACTAGAACAATTTGCTTCATAACTATATACACAAAATGCAGCATATTTATTAGTATCAGACATTTTTTTACCCCAAGCAGCTATATCAGATTTAGATAAATTTGAATTTACATCTTTTGCATAAATATTATTTATAAACAAAAATGAAAGAATAAATAAAAAAGAAAACTTTAAGTATTTTTTCATAAGTACTTCCTCTCTTTCATACATATAATAACACAAAAATAAAAAAATAAAAATACACTTTACAATAAATTTTATCTATTAATAGATATTTTATTTTAAATATAGTATAATGATAATGGTGATTTATGTGAAAAACGATTCATATAAGAACAGAGGTATGTTTCTTGAAACAATAATTAATGAATCAAATGAATACTATAATAGCATTGATAAATCATTAATATATAAGAAACCTACTCCTATAAAAGTACTTAATGTAACTTATCCTAATAATAAATCACATTTAATTGATAAAGCTGTATATTCTAGTATATCAACTCTTGATTATAATGGAATATATAGAGGTAAATATATTGAATTTGATGCTAAAGAATGTCATAGTAAAACTTCTTTTCCACTTTCTAATATAAAACCACATCAATTAGAACATATTAAAAAAGTTATATTTCAAAAAGGAATAGTTTTCTTAATTATATTTATGAATAATGAATTTTTTTTACTTAAAGGTGAAGATATAATAGATTTTATAAATAATAATGATAGAAAATCAATTGATTTTGAATATTTAAAACAATATGGCTATAAAATAAATGAAAGTTATTTACCAAGACTAAAATATTTAGATGAGGTAGATAAAGCATATTTTAAGGAGTAAAAATGAAAAAAGAAAAAAAAGATAATTTAACTAAAGAAGAAAAATTAAAACTCAAAGAAGAAAAAAAAGAAATGAAAAAAGAAAAGAAGAAGAATAAACCAAGAAGAAAATTCAGATTCTTTTATTGGCTAATGGTATTAATAGTATTTTTTGCCCTACTTTGCTTTATTGGTGGCGTTGGATTTTGCTACTATATTGTAAAAGGTGCTCCAGAGTTTAATGTAGATAAGCTATTTGAAAAAGAAGCATCAAGAATATTTGATTCTAAAGGTAATTTAATAGCAACTCTAGGAACAGAGCAAAGACAAAAAGTTACTTATGATGAGTTACCACAAGTATTAATAGATGCAATAATTGCAACAGAAGATTCAAGATTCTTCCAACATAATGGATTTGATGCTCCAAGATTTTTAAAAGCATCTATTCAACAAGTATTAGGCCGTGGTGGTGGTGGAGCTTCAACTCTTACAATGCAACTTTCTAAACTAGCATTTACTTCTGTTGAAAGTGAAGGTATTGAAGGTATAATAAGAAAATTTACTGATATATATATGTCTGTATTCAAAATGGAAAAGTACTTTACTAAAGAAGAAATAATTGAATATTATGTAAATACTCCATGTTTAGGTGGTAATATTTATGGAGTTCAAGAAGCAAGTAAACATTATTTTGGTAAAGATGTAAAAGATTTAAACTTAGTAGAAGCAGCTCAAATTGCTGGAATGTTCCAATCTCCTAATGGTTATAATCCTTACTATAATCCAAATGATGCTAACGATAGAAAAAATACAGTACTTTATTTAATGAAAAGACATGGTTATATAACTGATACTGAATATAAAGCTGCTACATCTATTGAAATAAAAGATATGTTAAAAGAAAGCTCTGATACAGCGTCAAATCCATATCAAGGATTTATTGATACAGTTGTAGAAGAATTAAAGAATGATTATGGTAAAGAATTTAATCCTTACTCTGTTTCAATGGATGTATATACAACTATGAATAAAAGTAAACAAGATGCAATTAATAATTTTTATAAAACATATAAATTTAAAGATAAAAAAATAGAAGTTGGTATTGGTGTTGTAGATAATAAAACTGGTGCTATATTAGCAGTTGGTGCTGGTAGAAATAAAAGTGCTGCTGGTACATTAAATGTAGCAACATTTGATAATCAAATTAAAAGAGCACCTGGTTCTACAATTAAACCTATATTAGATTATGGACCTGCTATTGAATATGAAAACTTAAGTACTTATGGACCATTTATTGATGAAAAAACACCATATGGTACTGGTAATATGAGAAACTTTAATAGTTCTTATAAAGGATTCATGACAATGAGAGATTGCTTAAAGAATTCAATTAATACTTGTGCTCTTCAAGCATTTAGATTAACTACAGCAGATCAAAAAATAGAATTTGCAGGTAAGTTAGGAATAGAATTTAAAGATGGACTTAATGATGCTTATTCAATAGGTGCATTTAATGGTGTATCTCCAGTACAATTAGCTGCTGCTTATGCTGCATTTGGTAATGGTGGTACTTATCATACTCCACACTCTTATACAAAAGTTGTTCTAAGAGAAACTGATGAAGAATATGAAAAAGAAATTGAAAGTGTAAAAGCTATGAGTCCACAAACAGCTTATATAATTACAACAATTTTAACATCAGCTACATCTGGATCTGTAAAAGTATCTGGAACTCAAGTAGCTACTAAAACAGGAACTACATCATATGATACAACTGAACTTAAAAAATATGGACTTACAAGTTCTGTAATACCAGATTCATGGACTAGTAGTTATACTCCTGATTATGCAATGGCCATTTGGTATGGTTATACTGAAGGTCTTACTAAAGATAATGTTAAAAATAAATATTATTTAAAAAATGCACATGCAACTAGTGAAAGAATTAAAATACAAGCTGCACTTGCTAAAGTTATTTATGAAAAGAATTCTAAATTTAAAAGTCCAGGTGGAATTACTTCATCAAAAGTAGAACTTGAAACTATCCCACCACAATTACCAAGTGCATATACACCAAGTAAATTAGTTGGTACATTTATGTTTAAAGGTAATACTGCTCCTACTGAAGTATCAAATAGATTTGATAAATTAAAAGATCCAAGTGCTGTTCAATATAATTTAGTTGATAAAACACTTAACCTATCTTGGACATCTCCTGGAATTCCAGATGCAGTAAATATTGATTATTTAACTGAATACTTTAAAAATGGTTATTCAATTTGGGCAGATGATTACTTAAAGAAAAGACTTTCATATAATAGTTCAAATATTGGAGAATTTGGATTTGATATTTATTTAACACAAGGAGAAAATTCAACTTATGTTGGTTGGACAAATGAAAACAGCTATACAATTGATACAAGTAAATATGTTGGAATTTATGATGGTGTTATAGTTAAGAGTGCTTACTCTAAATTTAAGAGTAATGCTAGTGATGGATATAAAGTTGTATTTAGCTTTGGTGAAGAAGTAATTGATACAAATAACATTAATGTTACAATGAATGGATTAACTGCTGCATTTAAAGTAAATGATCCATTTACAGAATTAAATACAAATAATATTGAAACAATAACTTATAATGGTAGTGATATTAAAGCTAGTATAAGTAATTTATCAGTCAATATATCATCTATCGTTAAAGATGGAAGTACTGATGTTATTACTAAAGATAATTTAACTTCAGTAGCTGGTACATATAAAATAACATATACAGTAACATTTAATTATAAAACAACTAGTGTTAGTAAAACATTTACTCAAACAATTGCTGTATCATAAAAAATTAAAACCATTTCAATTTAAATTGAGATGGTTTTTAAGTCTAAAAAAATAAAATGGTTAATCCATTTTATTTAATATATTCTTTTTTCATATTATCATCTATTACACAAGTAACTTCACTTGGTGCTTCATTATAAATATCACTTAAATATTCAGATATTCTCATTACATCTTTTGAATCTTTTATTAAATAAACAGTATCAAATAATTTAACATTTTCATCGATTTTAATAAATGTATTACACATACAAATATTACCTACTATTTTATACTTTTTATCTTTTATATATACGTATCTTCCTTTATTTGGTTTTAATAATCCATCAGCATATCCAATAGGAATAATACCAATTAATTCATTATCTTTTTCTGCGGTGTATGCTCCATCATATCCAAGAGTATCACCTTTTCTTAATTTTCTTATTCTTATAATATGACTTTTTAAACTAATAGCAGATTCAAATCTATCATCTAAAGTAAATCCATATAATAAATCCCCTATTCTAATACCATTAGTATATTTAAACTTATCATATAATAGTAAAGATTCACTATTCATAATATGTACCATTGGAAATTCATAATTTAATTTACTATATATATAATTAAATGCATCTATTTGTGATTCAACTAATTTTTTATTAGCTGCATAATATATATGAGTATATATACCTTCTACTTTAATACCATTTGATGAAGAATAATTAATTATTTCTTTTATTTCATTTATATCACTACTACCAAATCTATTCATACCAGTATTTACTTTAATATGTATTTTTAATTTACGAGTGATTTTAATAGCTTTTAAATAATTAATATCATCTATAGTAATAGAAATATTATTTCTAATACATTTATTTATATCTTCTGGAAAAACTGGTGTTAAAATTAATATTCCTTTTTTAGTATATTTTCTTACTATCATTGCTTCTTCAATATTAGCAACAGCAAAATAATTTATACCAGCATTTTCCATAGTCTTAATTACTTTATCATATCCACAACCATATGCATTTGCTTTTACTACACCAATATAATATTTATAATCATAATTTTTTATAATTTCTTTTACATTATGAGAAATACCACTTAAATTTATTTCTAAAGTATTACCACTTAACATTTTCAATCTCGCTTCCTAGTATATCTTTAATTTGTTCTAAATAATTCATTTTTTCATCTTCATCATGCATTAAATAATATTGATAGTTAGTGTAACATGGATATGGATTTACTTCTATAATTTCAGGTCCATCTTTAGTAATAGCTATATCCCATCCAATAAATCTTATATTAGGTACTTCAAGAGCAGCTCTTTCACATAATTCGATTGATTCTTTCATAAATGGTATTTTAATACCTTCAAATTTAAATCCTGTAACAGGATGAGTTTCAAATACATTTAAATCATCATCAACCATTTTAGATATTAAATTTCCTTTATCATCAAGTCTTCCTTGAATATCATGAGAACTAATAGTATCAGTAAGTCCATCATTTATACGAAGAATACGTTCAAATATAGTTACTTTTCCATCATTTAATATTGTAACTATTCTTATATTATTAACAGCAAATTTATTTATTTTATCAAGTTCTTTATGTTGAATAATTTTTTCTTCAATTAAGAATTGTCTTTTTTCTATTAAATCTTTATATAATTTTTCATAATCATCAATATTTTCAGCTTCTATTTTTTTAACTCCATCTCCACCAAAACCATCAACTAATTTAGCAAATACTACTTCTTTTTCTTTTACAAATCTTTTAAATTCACTAAGAGAAGTAACTCTTAAATCAATATAGTCTCTTTTAATATAATTATGAAAAATTTTATTACAAACTATTTTATCATCCATAGTAACTCTATATTTAATAGGATTTAAATATGCAAGTAATGCTCGATAGTTTTCACCATTTAACATTTTAGTTCTATCTGTATCATTTAAATTAGCATAATTACCTTTCATATAGTCAACATAACCAAGCTTATATTTAAAAACACATTTTAAATAATCCATTTTAATAGAAAGCCTACTTCTATTATTTAATGATGCCTCCCTATTTAATACTTCATTCATTCTTTTAAATTGAATACTTTTAATTCTATTAATAATATATGACATATATTTCACCTCTATAATTATTCTAACACATTTTTTTATATTTAAAAACAAAATAGAAATAATATTTACATTATCTCTATTTTAAATAATCATTAATATTTAATATTAAACATTTTTTACTATTATCAGTTTTTTCTTTTATATTTTTAAGTCTATTTATTGCACTCTTAATTGTTGAATCATATAACCATTTTGTATCTTCAAAACTTGATATAAAATTATCTTTACTTATAAACTTACTATTTTCTATCTTAGCATATGCATATGCTTTATCTATTAGTTTTATTGATAAGTCTGGATTACATAATTTATCATTATATGGTTTTAATTTGCTTGTTGACTCTACTATTACTTTTATTACTTCTTCTCTTTCTTCTTCTGTTTCAAAATATATATTATTTTTATTACTGAAGTCTTCTATTACTTTTTCTACTATTTGATATAGTACTACTTTTGTTGGTTCTTCTACTTCTATTTTATCAAATCTTCTTTTTAAGGCATCATTTGAAAAGTGTTCAAGATATTCTTCTTTTGTTGTTGTTCCGATTATTCTTCCATTATCTCTGCTTATATATCTTTTTATTATATCTGCCATATCTGTTTCTTTTTTCTCTCCACTTCCTGTTCCATACATTTCATGTATTTCATCTATAAATAATAAGATATTATATTTTTTACATATATCTAATAATTCTTTCATATTTTGTTCAAACATTCCTACATATTTACATCCTGATACTACTTCACTTGGTGATACTTCTAATATTAATTGATTCTTTAGAAAATCTGGTACATCTCCATTTTGTATTCTATATGATAGTTCATCTACTAATGCTGTTTTTCCTACACCTGATTCTCCTACGATTATTGGACATGTTTTATCTTGTGCTAGTGTTATTATTAAACTCTTTAATTCTTTTTCTCTTCCTATTGTTGGTGTTTCTTTATATTCTTTTATATTTAATAGTCTTCCATATTTCTCTATCTTTTTTATATCACTTTCTCTTATATTTAATTTATTTTTTTGTGCTACTGGTAATAAAGATACTTCTTTTTTAGGATCTGAGTTTATATATCTTTTTTCCAACTCATATAAAGTCATTTCTTGTTCATTTTTAGATATTTTATTAAATCTAGATATAAAAGATATAACTATATGTTTACAATAAGATGAATTTAAAAAATCATTAAAATCTTTATCATTAGAACCATATTTAATATAAAAATGTAATATTAATAAATCAAATAATTTTTGATTATCTTTATATAAATTAATTAATGATTCTTTTTTTATATCTTTAAATTTAATATCATTAGATTCTTTTATTATTGATACTATTGCTTGATATGTTTTTAAATAATCTAAATTATAATAAAATAAATTAGATATTATTTCACCATCATTCATATCTTTAAAATACTCTTTTATTTTTTCATAATTTTGTTTACTATTATCAGTAATGTTACTATAAAACTCTTTTATATTAAAATTATTATTTTCTTTTGTATCTACATCCCAATCTAATAATTTTAAACATTCATTTGCTGCTTGTTCTTTCAATTTTTCTAATAATAATTTATTACTATTATTAATTATATCTAAAGATGATACAAATGAATTATCATTCTTTATATAAGGAAATTTCTTACTAAATATATTTACTAATTTATATTTATCAAATTCATAACCAAAGAAATTATATACTTTTAAATTAAGTAATATTAAAAATATAAATGTATATACATAATCATTTTCAACTAAACAATCTAATACATAATATGGATCTATTTTTATATTTTTTGATTCACAACAATATAATAATGTTGATATTGCATAATACATATTTGCTTTTTGTGATTTAACTTTTAATAATTTATAAAGTAAATCATTATAACTTAATTTATATTTATTCATAAGATTATTTAATATTGCTATATTATTTTTAGTATTATTAGTTAATTTATTTAAAACATCATTAATATCATTATTTAGATCATCTTTATCTTCATTATTTAAACCATTTATAAAGTCTTTTTCTAATGTTATTAATAATTCATTCTTTTCTTCTTCTGTTTTATTTTTATAAATATTATATAAACTATTAAATAGATATTCTCCCCTAGGATTTAATTTTTCACTTATTTGATTACTTATAATACCATTATTTAATAAATGGAATATTAATAATTTATCTAATTTATCATTTTTAAGATTATTTATATAATTTAAATATATTGCAATATTTAATGGATTGAATGTAGTAGAATTATTAATTAAACTTTTTATTGCTAAATATGATTTTACTTCATCTATTCCTTCATTTTGTAATAATTTAGATATTATTACATCATCTGTTTGATTATTATATGGAAAATATTTTTTAAACTCTTCTCTTAATATATCAGTATCTACTAATTTATTATTTAAGAATTTTTGTAACATTATATTTAAATAATATGTTTCAGATTTTTGTAAATCAAATTCAAAAGATAAACCAAAATATTCATCTTCCATTTCAGATAAATTTTTATTATTAATACTATCATTTGCTTTAGATATTAATTGAGTTAAATTATCAGTTAAACCATAATTAATAAATGAATTAAAGACTATTTTATTAAAATCAATTTCATTATTACTAATATTAGCAATAAATAATTTTAAAAAATTCATATCATAATTTTCTATTATATTTTTTGATATATTATATATTGAAGATGTTATATAATAAGGATCTTTATCTATATCTTTTATTAAAGTTTTAATTGCTAAATAACATTTTTTAGTATTATATTTATGTTTAGTAATTTCTTCTATTATTTCAAGTGATGTTTTATTTTTAAAATAATCTTTTAATATCTTTTCATTTTCATCTTCATATATATCTAATTTATCTAAAATGTCTTCTATTTTCATAAGTTTAATTCTCCTTGATTTAATATGTATAATATCATATATGAATTATTAAATCAATTAAAAAGAAATAAAAGAATTTCTATTTTAAATAATTATTAAAATCTAATATTAAACATTTTTGTTCTTTTATTTCATTTGAATTTATATTTTTAAGTCTATTTATTGCACTCTTAATTGTTGAATCATATAACCATTTTGTATCTTCAAAACTTGATATAAAATTATCTTTACTTATAAACTTACTATTTTCTATCTTAGCATATGCATATGCTTTATCTATTAGTTTTATTGATAAGTCTGGATTACATAATTTATCATTATATGGTTTTAATTTGCTTGTTGACTCTACTATTACTTTTATTACTTCTTCTCTTTCTTCTTCTGTTTCAAAATATATATTATTTTTATTACTGAAGTCTTCTATTACTTTTTCTACTATTTGATATAGTACTACTTTTGTTGGTTCTTCTACTTCTATTTTATCAAATCTTCTTTTTAAGGCATCATTTGAAAAGTGTTCAAGATATTCTTCTTTTGTTGTTGTTCCGATTATTCTTCCATTATCTCTGCTTATATATCTTTTTATTATATCTGCCATATCTGTTTCTTTTTTCTCTCCACTTCCTGTTCCATACATTTCATGTATTTCATCTATAAATAATAAGATATTATATTTTTTACATATATCTAATAATTCTTTCATATTTTGTTCAAACATTCCTACATATTTACATCCTGATACTACTTCACTTGGTGATACTTCTAATATTAATTGATTCTTTAGAAAATCTGGTACATCTCCATTTTGTATTCTATATGATAGTTCATCTACTAATGCTGTTTTTCCTACACCTGATTCTCCTACGATTATTGGACATGTTTTATCTTGTGCTAGTGTTATTATTAAACTCTTTAATTCTTTTTCTCTTCCTATTGTTGGTGTTTCTTTATATTCTTTCATATTTAATAGTCTTCCATATTTCTCTATCTTTTTTATATCACTTTCTCTTATAAAATTATTATCTTCTTCAACTATTTCTTCAAAAGATTGTGGTTCAATTTCTTTTTCCATTCTTTTTCCATATATTACATAATAATTAAATCTTTCCATAGCATTTTGTAATCTTTTTGAACTTTTTTTATCTATTGTTTCATTAACTTTTTCATAATTAATTAAAGATTGTTCAAAATTACAACCTTTTCTATATAAATCAATCATTAATTCTTCTAAAAAATCTTCACTATAGTTAGTATTTATATTACTAAGAGCATCTTTTAATATAAAATTCTTAGCATCTATTCTACTCGTTGATAATAAACTATCTATAGCTATATAACAACACTCTTCATTAAAATAATTAGTTAATAAATATGCTATTATTACTTCATTATCTTTTAATGCTTTTCTATTAAATGGAGTATTAACTTTTTTAAATCCTTTTTTTAATTTATCTGCATTTGAAAATACATCAAATTTATTCATAGAATATATTACATCAATAAAACTACTATCATTCATTATAATCTCCAACTCCTTTTTAAATGTGTGCTATATTATATCATTTTATTTAAAAAAAATCAATTTATAAAGTAAAACTTTTAACAATAAAAAAATAATGAATTAATTTTTATTTATTTAATCATTATTTTTTTAAAGAATAAACATTTTTAGAAAGTTTTTCTGCTATACCTTTTTGTGGCATTGCTTGAGAAAGAACCCAATCTGATACAGTTGTTATTTCTCTATTATCTTTAATTTTTAACATAATATTTTTAGCATTTTTTAAAGCTTTTTTATCTTCCAAATTTTTTAAATATAATGAAATATCTTTAATAATATCAAAGTAACCAACTACATGTCCTACTCTTGTCCATTCTCTAGCAACTAAATATTTAATTACATAACTATAATTTTTTAAATATAAAGTTTTTTCTTTTAAAGTATCAACATTATATTGATATTTTTCATCATTAATATAAAACTCATTAATATTCTTTAATGTTTCATCACTTTCACTAGCAATTTCTCCATCAGTAAATACTATAGTTTGAATCATTTTGTGTTCTAGTATAACTGGATTTAAAGGATCTTTTGTAAATGAAGGTGGTACTTGTTCATGTTGAAATACTTCTACTACTTGTATTGGACTGTTTTCTTTTAATTCTTGAATTTGCATATTATATTCCTTTCTTTGTAGAGAGTATTATAGCATAATTTTTTCTAATTGCAAGAAATATAATAATTTTTTATACTTCAATAATTTCACTAATAGTATCTTTATTAGCTACATAAACAGGAATTTTTTTATCTATAACATTTCTTGTTGTATCATATGCAAGATCATATGTATTATCATGATCACTTATATGAATTAACATTATATATTTTGTTTTATCTCCTACAAATCTACTTAAATACATAGCGCACTCTTCATTAGATAAATGTCCTTCATCTCCAATATTTCTTATTTTAGTAATCTCATCTTTAGTACCATTCATTTCCATTTCAACATCATGATTACTTTCAATTAAATAAACTGTTTTATTTTTTAATTTAGCGTGATATCTAGAATTAATAACACCTGTATCAGCCATATAAAATAATGAATTATCTTTATCTTCAAATACAAAACCAAATCCTTTTTTATCATGAGATATTGGTATTTTAGTAAATTTAATTCCTTCTATATTATTAAGTTCATCAAAGAATTCATAATTTTTTAATAAATCTTTTTTAGGATACTCCATAAATGTATCTCTAGAAATATATATTTTTGTATTAAAAATTCTATTAAATGAATGAATACTTTTTACATGGTCTGTATGTGCATGTGTTACGATTATGAATTTTAATTCATCTGCAGACTCACCTATTTCATTTAATTTTTCTTTTATATCATTAAATCCAAGTCCAGCATCTATTAAAAACTTAACATCATTTATTTTAACAAATGTAGAATTACCTGAACTACTACTACCTAAAACTACTATTTTCATATTTACACCTCGAAATCAAATAAGCTTAATTGTGAACTTTCTGGCATACCTTTAAATACACCAAGTGTTCTTAATTTATCTATTAATGTTTGTGATACTTTACATCTATTTTGAAAATCTTCAATACTAACAAATGGTTTTTTATGAGCTTCTTCTTCAATATTTTTAGCAACTACTTCACCAAGACCATCAATTGTTACAAAAGGTGGTATTAATGTTTTATCATCTGCTACATCAAATGTAAGTCCTTTACTCTTATATAAATCAAATGGAGCTATTTTTATACCTCTTGCTGTTGCTTCAAGTGCTACATTTAAACATTCTGATATTCCTGCTTCTTTATTAGTAGCATCATATCCTTTATTTTTTATTTCAATAAGTCTATCTTTAATAGAATCATATCCTTTAATCATTGATTCTATATCAAAATCAGTTGCTTTAGTAGAAAACCATGTTGCATAGAAGTATACTGGCATATGTACTTTATACCATGCTATTCTAAATGCACTAGTAACATATGCAGCAGCATGTGCTTTTGGAAACATGTATTTTATTTTTTCACAAGAATCAATAAACCAATCTTCAATACCTGCTTCTTTCATTGTATTTTTATGTTCTTCCCATCCTTGTGGGTCTTTTGATGCTTTTCCTTTACGAACAAATTCCATTATTTTGAATGCTTTTATTGGTGCTACACCATGATACATAAGATATACCATAATATCATCACGACACCCAATTACTTCTTTAAATGGAACTATATTTTTCTTAATTAACTCTTGAGCATTTCCAAGCCATACATCAGTACCATGAGAAAGTCCTGATATTTTTACAAGTTCTGCAAATGTTGTTGGTTTTGTTTCATCTACCATACTAATTGTAAATGGGGTACCAAACTCTGGTATTCCAAGTGTACCAGTTGGACACATTATTTGTTCATTTGTGACACCTAATACTTTAGTACTTGAGAATATACTCATTGTATCTTTATCATCAAGTGGAACATCTTCTACATTAGTTTTACTTAAATCTTGAATTAATCTTAATTGTGTAGGATCTGAGTGTCCTAAAATATCTAATTTAAGTAAATCTTGTTCTATTGAGTGGTAATCAAAGTGTGTTGTTCTCCATGCAGAAGTGTTATCATCTGCAGGATATTGAAATGGTGTAAAATCACTTACTTCCATATAATCTGGTACAACTACTATACCACCAGGGTGTTGACCTGTTGTTCTTTTAACTCCAGTGCATCCCTTTGCAAGTCTTTCTATTTCACAACTTCTAATATCCGTAATTCCCTTATCTTCAAAATATCCTTTTACAAATCCATATGCTGTTTTATCTGCTACTGTACCAATAGTACCAGCACGATATACATTATCTACACCAAATAATACTTTTGTGTATTCGTGAGCTGATGCTTGATTTAAATCTGAAAAGTTAAGATCAATATCTGGTACTTTATCTGCATTAAATCCAAGGAATGTTGCAAATGGCATATCTTGTCCATCTTTTTTCATTAAAGTACCACACTCTGGACACTTTTTATCTGGTAAATCAAATCCACTAGAATATGTCTGTCCAAGTGGGTTACCATCTTCATCATTAAATTCACTATGCTTACATTTTTCACATCTATAATGAGCAGGAAGTGAGTTTACTTCTGTAATACCCATAAGTGTTGCTACAAAACTACTACCAACACTACCTCTTGAACCAACTAAATATCCATCATCATTTGAGTGTTTAACTAGTCTTTGAGCTATCAAATAAATTGGATCAAATCCACCACCAATAATTCCACCAAGTTCTTTTTTAATCTTTTTATTTATAGATTCTTCTGTTTGTTCTCCATCTTCATCTGTCCATTTTTCAAGTACTACTTCTTTTATTAATTCTTTTACTTTATCAAAACCTTCTATTAAAGTATTATGTAAGTTTTCAAAAGTAAGAGTTTCTAAATCACTATCACTTATATCAGGATTTTCTTTTTTTAGTTTATTATGCCAATAATTAAATACAGCATCTCCATATAATTCTTTACTAATTCTCTCTTCAATATTATGTGGTAAGGGACTTCCATACATAGAAGATGCTTTTTCATATACAAGATCTGTTACAACTCTTGGGCAATCTAAATAACTTTTACCATCATCACTTCTAACTCTTGGACTAAATGGAACTCCATGAGTATCAATAATTACTTCTATTTCTTCTACCATATCAAGAATTTTATTAGTATTAGTAACTACTATTTCATAAGCAAGGTCTGGATCTAAAAAATTAAAATCTTCAAGCATTTCTTTTGTAGTTCTAAAATGTTGAGATGGAATATTGGTAATTTCACTTTTAGCTAGTGGATGTCTTCCTCCACCTGGTACTTTTTGATTAACAATAATTTCTCTATATATTTTATCTTCTCTTGTAAAATGATGTACATCTCCTGTTGCTACGATTAATTTACCTGCACTCTTAGTTGCATCAATTATCTTTTTAATATAAGTTTTAAGTTCAAATATATTACTAAAATCCCCTGTTTGTATTAAATGATCATAAACTTCAGGTGGTTGTACTTCTACATAATCATAGAAGTTAATTATATTTGATAATTCTTCTCCATCTTTACTTCTTGCTTCTATAAATACTTCACTTTCATAACAACCACTACCAATAATTAATCCTTCTCTTAATTCTTGTAATTTACTTCTTGGAATTCTTGGTGTTTTATGTAAATAAGTAGTATTTGCAAGAGATATAATTTTAAATAAATTTTTAAGTCCTTTTCTATTTAAAGCAATTGCATTAAAATGATAAGTTCTACCAAATTTATATATTTCATCTTTAGGTACAAGTTTTTCTATATCACTTATTTTTTCATAATTTTGTGATACTAGTTTTTTCATCATTTTATGAAATACTAAAGCAGTACCTTCTGCATCATAATCTGCTCTATGGTGAGAATCTTCATCAAACTCTACATCATATCTTTTAACAAGAGCACTTAAACTATGTCTTGCATAACCTTGATCTAAGCTTCTTGATAATTCTAAAGTATCAATAACTGTATTCTTAAACTCACCTAAATTATATTTCTTCATAGCCATTTCTATAAATGAAATATCAAACTTAGCATTATGAGCAACCATTGGTGCATCACTTGCCCACTCTAAGAATTTTTTAGTTACTTCTTCTTCATTTTCTTTATCACTTACCATTTCATCACTAATACCAGTAAGTTCTGTTATTCTATCTGGAATGTGTTTTCCTGGATTTATAAGTTCATCAAACCTATCAGTTATTACTCCTTCTTTTATTTTAACAGCACCAATTTCAATCATTTGATCTTCATTTGCTGCATTAAAACCAGTAGTTTCTGTATCAAAAACTACATATTCAGTTTTTTCTAAATCTTTATCAGTTGGTCTTATTACAATATCAATCATATCTTCAACTAAAGTAAGTTCTGTTCCATATAAACCTTTAAACTTCTTACTTTCATCTTCTTGTTTTTTATTATATCCAGATATAATTTGATAAGCAATTGGAAATGCTTGACATCCATTATGATCAGTAATTGCAACACCTCTATATTCCATTTCAATGCATCTTGAAACTAACTCACATGTGTGTTTTCCAAGATCTACTTTAGTAAGTCCATCCATTTGACTCATCATAGTATGAGCATGCAATTCTACTCTTTTAATTTCAGCATCATCTGTAAGTTTTGATTCTTTTATATCAACTGTTTCTATATCATTTATTCCATATTCATAATCATTACTTCTTTGATTATATTTAACATTACCTCTAAATTTATACCATTTACCTTCTTTTATATTAGAAAGTAAATAATCAAATTCTTCTTTTTCTTTTGTAAAAATATTTGCAAGTATACTACTAGTATTATCAGTTATTTTAAGTGTAATTATATACCACCCACTTTGAGTAGTCTTAGAGTCTAATCCAAAAACATTAGCAATTAATATTACATTATTTTCATTTGTAATTAAATTCTTAATGTTTGATACATCACCCTTTATATTTTTACCTTTTAAAAGTTTAGTTACTTCTTTTGATTCTGGTATAACTTCTTCTTTACTTAAATTATCAATAAATTCTTTTCTTAATTTTTCATTTATATTAGATGTAACACTTACATTATAAAATCCCATATCAGTTAAAAATATTTCTATTTTTTCTTTTAATGAATCAATTTTATCTTTTTCAACATTATTTAATACTTCAAAATTAATATTATTATCATTAAAAGTAATTTTATTTCTATCTATAGCTTCTAACATTGGACAACGTGATAGTAATATATCAAAATAATAATTAAAATAGTCTTTAAAATACTCATTATCTATATTATTTATAGTAAATTTATATCTAACTTCACTAGCGCCTTTTAATGTTTTACCTTTAACATATAATTCTTCAAATACATTAATTGGTATTAATTTATCTAAATTTAATATTAAAGTCATTCTATTAGTTTCTTTATTAATTCTAACATCTTTTACAACTGCTTTATCAAAATAGCTAGTAAAATCTTTATTAAAATTTACTGCATTTAAAAACCTTTCAAGCTTACTATCCATTTTTCTCACCTTAAATCAATTATACAAATTTAACAAAATTATATCAACAAAATTATTTAATTTTGTCATTAAATTTATCATACATTTTATATAAATATAAAAGAGTATTTTCTAAAAAATAATAATGAATTATATAGAATACTAACATTACTAATATTATTATAGTTATCACTAATAATAGGAATAATTTTAATGTAAAAGTAAAGTAAATAAATATTAAACCAAGTAATGCAAAAAATAATGTTACTAGTAAATGTATAAGTCTTTCATGTGAAAAGAATTTTATTTTATTTAAAAGTTCTATAATATCTTTTTCAGTTATTTTTCCATTTAATTTATTTTCTAAAGTTTCTATGTAATTTTTAATATATTTTTTCATTTTATTCACCAATATAATTTTAACATTTAAATATTAAAAAAGAAATAATTAATTAAAATTATTTCTTATCTTTCATTTGTGGGAATAGTACTACATCTCTTATAGATGGTTGATTAAATATAATCATCATTAATCTATCAATTCCAAATCCAAGACCACTAATTGGTGGCATTCCTTGTTCCATTGATTGTAAGAATGATTCATCTAAGTCCATAGTTTCATCATCACCTTGTTCTTTTGCTTTTAATTGATCTACAAATGCTTGTCTTTGTATAATTGGATCAACTAGTTCTGAATATGCTTTACAAAGTTCAGTACCACAAGCAACTACTTGGAACATATCAACCATTTTATTATTTTCATCATTTCTTCTTGTAAGAGGCATCATAACAGCAGGATAATTATATATTATAGTTGGTTCTATTATATTTTCTCTTATTTGTCTTTTATAAACAAAATCTATTATTTGACTTAAACTCTTATATTCTTCTAAATCTTCATAAGTATAAAGTCCACTATCAACTATTTTAGACTTTAATTCACTTGGTTCTTCTATTTCTAGAAAATCAAATCCTAATATTTTTTTCATTTCATCACAATAATTAATTCTAGTCCATTTTTCAGCACCAAAATCAAGTGTATGTCCTTGATATTCTATTGTAGTAGTACCTACTATTTCTTTTAATAAATTTTTCATAAAGTCTTTATAAAATACAATTGTATCTTCAAAGTTCCAATATGCAACATACCACTCTACTTGTGTAAATTCTTGTAAATGTTCTGTATCCATTCCTTCATTTCTAAAGCATTTTGCTAGTTCATATACTCTATCAAATCCACCTGAAATACATTGCTTTAAATATGTTTCTGGAGCAATTCTTAAATTACAATCCATATCAAGAGCATTATGATGAGTATAAAATGGTTTAGCACTAGCTCCACTTACTGCATTTTGTAATATTGGTGTTTCTACTTCTAAAAATCCATGAGAATTTAAATATTCATGAATAAATGCATATAATTTACTTCTTCCAAGAAATACACGTCTTGATTCTTCATTCATAATTAGATCTACATATCTTTGTCTATATTTAAGTTCTGTATCTTGAAGTCCATGGAATTTTTCAGGAAGTGGTCTTAGAGCTTTTCCTAAAAATGTAAGTTCATGTACTCTTAGAGTTTTCTCTCCTGTTTGTGTTGTAAATATTTCACCCTTTGCACCTACAAAGTCTCCAGTATCTATTTGTTTTTTAAAGAATTCATAATTTTCTTCACCTACTTCATCTATCTTTACTTCAAGTTGCATATCAGCTTCAATATCACGAATTCTAACAAAGCTAAGTTTACCCATTTTTCTCATAAATATAATTCTACCAGCAATACTTACATCACTATGACCATCTTCAAGTTCTCTTGCTTCTTTTAATGTATGAGTTCTTTCATACTTATCAGGATATGGATTACAATATTCTCTTATTGTATCTAATTTTCCCCTTCTTACTAATTCTTGTTCACTAAGTTCATTCATTTTTATTTACTCCTTTTCAATATTTCTTTTCTTTCTATATCTATTTCCATTAATTTTTCTATATAAATAACAAATTCATCTAAATATTTATATTTGTTTGTTATGCTATCTTTATTATCATTATAAAATTTATAAAATATTTCTAAAGTTGTATCAATTCCATTATATTCTACTAATTTATATGAATCACTAATCAATATTAAATTTGAATGTTTTAAAAAATTATATTGATATTGAAATGCTAATTCTTTATATTTTTCTTTTATACTATTATCTTTTTCATACTCTTTTTGATAATTCATTAGTATTTCAAAGTATTCATTAGTAGTAAATTTATTTACTTCAAGTAATTTTTTATCAAGTCCTATAGAATAAAGAATTTTTTCTATTGAATCATCTATTTTATCAAATAGACTACTATCAAATGTTGTAAAATCTCCTTCATTTGTTGTAGATACAGTATTTCTTTCTATTATAGATTTTAAATTATTACTATTAATAGATAAATAAGTATCATTAATACTACAATTTTCTATATTTATTGTTTGCATAAATTCCCCCTTAAAAAAAGAATCTATAAATGTAAGCGTGTATATTAACACTGTACCATCTTACTTCATAGATTCATATTTCTATCTTTTATCTTTATAGCAGATTTGCATATAAGTTCTAAGAATATTTTTTTCATTATTTATCTATTATTAGTTTACACCAACCACTAACTCTCTATAAAGGAAAATAAATAATTACTTCTTCTTTTCATCACTTATGAGTAAATTATATTATTTAATTTAATGTTTGTCAATTTATTTTATGCTAAGTACTAATTTTTCTATATTCTCTTCATTCATTAATTGTTTAGTTTCAATATCATATATTGGAACATTATAATAATATTCTTTTAATATATCTTCTATTTTTTTTATTTCTTTAGTTAAAGCTTTAATTCTAGAACTTGGAGTAAAACACATACTATCTCTAAAAAAAGCAATAGTTGGAAATGTAATTTGTTCTAAATACTCAAGTGGAACTCTATCTTTAACTTGTACTTCATCAGCTAAATCTGAGTATCTTTCTTCTTTAAGACCATATTCTTTCATTTTTACATATGGTCTATCACTATTACCAATATAGTCAATTAATATTGGATTTATTACATCTAATTTATCTTTTGAAAATGATAATGAAAGATTATGTACAATATACTGATAATATGAATTATATTTACCTATATCACTAGGTACACCTTCTATAAAACAATTTCTTTTTTCATAATCACATAAAGAAATATAATCAAATCCAGAGAAATTTGTACTATAACTTATACCTTGATTTCTAACTGATAATAATGCTCCTGATTTTAATATCTTAGCTAATACTTTTAATTGAACTTTTGGATTATAATCTCTAAATCCATAGTTATTAATACCATGCATATATACTTTTTCATTCATAATAAGTCCCCCTTTTATTCTTTTATGAATTTTTTATTTTTTTAATATAATTATTTACTTTTTTATACCAAGTTTTATCTTGTGCATAATATGGATTAATCATTTCAGCAGTTGTATATCCTTTTTGATAATATGTATTAAGTTTATCAATAGCAAATTTAATACCATCTTCTATCGTAGCAAATTTTCTATAACTACCACCAGCACATCCTGGATTACCCTTATTACCGGCTACATTATTACAAACTCTAGTAAGATAACTACAAGTCCATGCACATCCACTTTCTTGTAGCATAACTGCAGTAGCTAAATATGGATCAAGCCCTACTTTTAATGAATAATCTACTATAAACTTACCTTTATTTTTCATTGTTGAATTTAAATTCTTATTTATTTTATCAATAATTACTGTATCAAGTTCTCCATTAAATGTATGTTCTTTAATATAATTTTTATATTCAATATATTCTTTATTTTCTTTTTCAATATTATTAATACTAATTTCTATTTGATTATCTAAGTAATTATGATTTACTTCTATATTTTCATCAAACAATGCTGTATATAAACTCATAATTAATATAAATTTTATCATTTTTTATCTTGTCTCCTATTTTAGTGAAAGCATTAATATTATACCACATTTGTTAAAAAATATCAAATTATTTCATATAAAACATCTAAAATAAGAAAATATATATTATTTTAAAGTACGAATCATTGGCTTTTCTAAATCATAATAATGTTTAACAATATATCTTATACTAGGATCTAATTTATTAATATTAATACTAGTTCTTTTTTGTAATCCTTCATTATAAAATTCAATATATTCATATAATTCTCTATCAACATTATTCTTTCTAATAAATGATGTATTTAATTCATCACTATTTGATAATGTTACAGCAGTATTATCCATATGATTTAGATTAATATCACATTTTACAAATCTATCATCTATAGTAATTTTTTTACCCCTATTAAACCAATTAACATCTTTATTAGCAAGTAATGGATATTCACTTACAAATCTAGATAATGTATCTAAATATTTATCTAATGTTTTTCTATGATACTTATAAAATTTATTTGATTCTAAATTTTCTTCTTTAGTTTCTTCTGATAAAAATAATAAATCATTATTTTCTTTAAATGCTACTTTTAAAAATGGATAATTTATTAAATATTTAAATGATCCAAAATCATAATTCATAGATTTTACTTCTTGTAAATCTGCTCCAAATAAATTATAAACTTTTGATTTCATATTAATTTTATTAATATCATTTTGTAAGTCATTATTATATATTTCTTTATATTCTGAAGTATGAGTTTTTAATATTTCTATTAAGTCATATAAACTTATAGTATCATTAGAAGACACAACTTCATTTTTATTTAACCTTTCTAATATTTTTTTCTTTAATCTTGAATATTCTAACTCTTTATTCATATATATTCTCCTTTTTATGGCTTTATATTATATCATAAATTCAATTTTTTATCAATATTATAAACTTTATAAACTTAAAAAGCTAACAAATGTTAGCTTATACTTCACATAATTCGCCTTCTTCTGTTCTTCTAATAATACTTCCAAGAGTTCTACCTAGTTCGTATATAGTATTTATACCCCTTACAATAGCATTTAATAGCGTTGCACTTACTCCACTACTACCTGCATAAATACTTATTAACTCTTTATTATTCATCACAGCTTTCTGGTCTATAATATCCATCAATTACACCTATTATAAATACGATTATTCCAATTATTACTCCACCAACTATCATATTAGAGCCACCATAAATATTTAATAATTCACTTTTTTCAATCATACTTCTTACTCCTTTCTAATTTATATTTATCTTTAAATAAACTAATTATCTCTTTTTTATGTGAAATATATATAATTGTTTTATCTTGATAAATATAAAATAATTTTTTAATTATCTCTTTTTCTTCATTTAAACCTACTTCACTTAAAGCTTCATCTAATATTAAATAATTACTATTATTAAGTATGCTTCTAGCAAGTAATATTTTTTGTTTTTCACCACCTGATATATTAAATCCATCATCTTCAATAATAAAATTATTTCTTAATTTATTACTATCTCTTAAATATTTTAAATTACAAATATCAAGTACTTTTTCATATTCTATATCACTAACACTTCTTCCATAAATAATATTATTTTTAAGAGTATCATTATTTAAATAATTATTTTGAGATAAATAAGTTATATTATTTAAAAGATTATAATCAATATCTTTAATATTTATATTATCAAATAATATTTCTCCTTTATAATCTTCTAAATATTTTATAATTATTTTAATTAATGTACTTTTTCCACTACCACTTCTTCCATATATTAAAAATTTACTTCCATATTTAATTGTTAAATTAACATTTTCAAATAAATAATCTATTTTATTATGAGAATAAGATAAATTATTTATAATAATATCACTTTTTAAATTAATATTGCCTTCTTTATAAGTCTTTTCTCTCATTATTAATAAATCATATATTCTTTTATAAATATTGTTTAAATAATTAAAATTAGGACTTAAATCCAATATATTTTTTATTGGTTCATTAAAATAATATATTATAGAATTAAATAATATAAATTCACCCATACTTAATTTATTATTATAAATATAAATGATACTTATAAATATACATAATATGTTAGTGACATCAACTATAATATTTTTAAGTAAACTCTCATTATTAATTTTATTATCATAACTAATAGTTTTATTAATATAATTCATAAATTTAATTTCAAGCAATTTAACTCTATCTTTTAATAAATTTAAATTCTTATTTACTTCATAACCATTAATAGTTTCATTTAAGTTTTTATTAAATTCTGAATGTGACTCTAATATATTTTCTGATTTATAAGTAAATATTCTTTTATATGATATAACTATTATAAAATATAAAAATAATTGAATTAAGTTTAATAAAAATATTTTGTAATTTATTAGTAATAATATAATCATACTAATAAATATTAATATAGTATCCATAGAAATAGTAATAACAATTTTAATAAATAAATCTTTAAATAATTTAACATCATTTATTCTATTAATGACTTCTCCAGTAGATTTATTTTTGAAAAATTGATAAGGAAGATTAAAAACTTTTCTTATTATATCTATATTAAATTTAGAATATACATTATTTTGTACTTCAATTAACAATTTGTTTTTAATATATAGTAATGTACTTTTAAATAATGAATTTAATAAGAATATAATAGTTATAAAACAAAATAAATAATAATTAAAGTTGGGAATGATTTTATCAATTGAAATAGAAATATAAAAGTTACTAAATATATAAAGTATTGTAATTATTATAGATAAAATTATTATTTTTATAGTAGTATTTTTTTCTAATTTTATATAGTCAAACATAAATTCAAATAGTTTTTTATGATTATTTATTTCTTTAAATTCTTTTATAGGGAATATAACTATAGATGTATTTAAATAAATTTTCTTAAAATCATTAAAACTAATTTTATATATATTTGAAGAGGGATCCATTAATTCTAAATATTTTTTTCTTACTTTATATACCACTACAAAATGATAATTATTATTTTTAACAACATGACATATTATAGGAAAAGTTACTTTATTACTAATTATATCTTCATAACAATAATGTATACCATATCCATCAAATCCAAATAGTTTTGATGCATTTATTATATTATATGCGTTAGTTCCTTTACTATCTGTTTTTAAAATATATGATAGTTCATCTTGTGATACTTCACAATTATAGTATTTCATAATTGATAGTAAGCATGCACTTCCACAATCTTTTAAACTATTTTGTTTAACTATTACTTTTTTATTCATTTTAATCCTCCTATTATATAATTAGCCAAAAATATATCAAAACACTTCTTTTTTTTAAAAATTTTTTAAAATTTTTTAAGATTACTAATTACTTAAATATTTTAATTGACTTTTATTAATAATCACTTTAAAATATTTGCAATTGAGGGATTATTATGGAAAATATAATATTAACAAAAGATATTATTAAAAAATCTAAATTATTAAATAAAGTTACCCATTATGAAAGTAAAATATATTTACTAAATGATATTATTTATAAAGTATTATTTAAAGAATATAGAACTGAAATGAGACAAGAAGCTATTAAAAGATTAAGTAGTATAGATAATCCTAATTATTTATCTGCATTATCAATATTAATGGATACTAATAATAACTTTTGTGGATGTACTCTTCCTTATTTAAAAGATTTCATTAATTTATCTTCATATTTAAATCATTATCAAATTGATTTAGATAAAAGACAAGATTTATGTTATTCATTATGTAATAATATTGATTATTTAGAAAGTAATAGTTTACTTTTTAATGATATATATCTAGATAATATAATGGTTAATCCAAATGATAATAATTTAAATTATAAATTAATTGATTTAGATAGTTGTTTATTAAAAGATAAAATTCTTATTAATTCTTATGATAGTATTAAAAAACATATAAATTATGATCTAGCACAAGTTATATTTTTTATATTATTAAATTTTAATTTTAATTTTGATGATATGAATAATGATGTACTTTATAAAATATATAAAAAATCGAATAATAAACAAAAAGAATTTTTAAATAAAGCAATTTATAGAGAAGGAAATTATGTAGATTTAAGAGATTATATAGATGAATTTAGTGAAGAATATTTAGAAGAATGTAAACTTAAATTATCAATTTAAAAAACTAAGTAATAATTTTTTACTTAGTTTTAATATTCTTCTTTATATGTAGAATCATATAAGTCTCCTACATTATTCTCCTCTCTTTGTTCATACATAATTTTTGGTAAATCTTCTTTTGATGAAAGTCCAAAATAATCTAAAAAATCATTTGTTGTTTTATATAAATTTGGTTTACCTATCGCGTCAGCCTTACCACATATTTTAACAAATCCACGAGCCACTAATCTTTTAACTATTTGAGATGAATTAACACCTCTTATTTCATCTATTTGAAGTCTAGTTATTGGTTCATTATATGCAATAACTGCTAGGACTTCTAATGCTGCATTTGATAAATTAGTTGTTTTATTATCTGTAACTAATTTTTCATAAAATTCTTTATGTTCTTCTTTAGTAGTTAACTTAAATGCATTTCCAAGATATGAAATTCTAAGTCCCCTATCTGTGTTTTCATAATCTTTTTTTAATTCTAATAATAATATTTTAACTTCATCTTCACTAACACCTAGTACATTACTCATTTCTTTTATAGTAGTTCCTTCATCACCTACAATAAATAGTATACCTTCTAGTACTGCTTTCAAATTCATCTTTAATCAACTCTTTCTAAATAAATATCTGAAAAATTATTATCTTGTTTTAAAGTTATTTCCTTATTTTTAGCCATCTCTAATACTGATAAAAAGGTAACTACTACATAAGGTTTACTAAAATCATCAAATAATTCTATAAAATTAACTTTTTTCTTTTCTTTTAATATCTCTCTTATTTTAACAACTCTTTCTTTAACTGACAATTCTTTTCTTGCAATTTTAGTATTTAATGGCTTATTAAAATTTTGCCTTTCTAATAATTTTTGAAAAGCATCAAGTAAATCCATAACACTAACACTTCCATCATTTTCTAATGTATCAAAAGAATAATTTTTTAATGATTCTGGTGCTTTTGTATAATAAGAGTTTCTATTTTCTTCTAATTTTCTAAATTCAGTTGTACTTTCTTTATATTTTTGATATTCAAGAAGCCTTCTCTTTAATTCTTCTTCTGGATTTTCTTCTTCAAGTTCACTTTCTTCTTCATCTTTAACAGGTAATAATTTTTTACTTTTCATTTCTATTAGCTCTGCTGCCATAACTAAATATTCACTAGCAATATCTAAATTCATTTCATTCATTTCTTCTATAAATTTTAAATATTGATTAGTTATTTCAGAAATTTCTATATCAAAAATTTCCATCTTTGACTTTTTTATAAGATGAAGCAATAAATCAAGTGGTCCTTCAAAATCCCCTATTAATAGTTTATCCATTATTCACAAACCCATTTCTTCATAGTTTCTTTTTCTTTTATTGCATTAATTATAGCATCTTTATTATATAAAGGTATAAATCCTTCAATATCATTTGAAAAATCTACTGTATATTTTAATGTATTATTTTCATAAGATACTGATGTAATTTTATCTTTAACACTTTCGTATTCTTTATCAAGTTCAATTACATAGTTATCAGTAACATCATTATCTTTTAATTTATAATTCTTATTTACTTCATAACTTGTAAGACCATTATTTTTAAAATTATATGTTATTTCATAGTTTATAGTAACATTATCATTACTATCATTTAATTTACATACCATTTTACTTGTAGAATTTTCTTCTTGTTCTGTATATTCTTTAACAAGAGCATAGAATGCAGAAGTATATATATCATTAGTTAAATTTAATGAATAAGTATGTATAGTTCCAACTTCTAAAGTCTCTTGTGGATCAAATAATTCTCTATAAATTAATTCTTTATCAGAATTATATAATTCAATATATATTTTTAAATCTGCTGCATTTTCATGTTTTTTATTTACTTCATAATTAAATGTAACTTCAACACTATCTTCTTTAGTTCTAAAATTATAGAATTTTATTTCTTCTAAACTCATATTACTTGATTCATTTATCATAATATATCCATTAGATAAATTATCTGTATTTGTGTTATTATTATTTGAAATAGTTCCATTATTTATATAATTATTTATCATATCTAACACAGTATCAAGATTAAATGCAAACAAAATCATTAATATAACTAAAACAAAAACAATTATATTACTTGTTTTTTTCTTAGTTGTATTTATAACAATTGCTTCATTTTCAGTTTGTGGAGTAACTGCTTGTGGAGCTACTACTTGTGGGGGTGGTGTTACAGTTTGAACTGAAGGTGTAGATTGTGTAGTAGGTGCTACTGCTGGCACTACGACTTGAGACTCAGTAGATGCAACTGTTTGAGTAACTACTGGAGATGCATTTTGATTTTGTACTTGAGTTGCAGCTTGAACTTGTGGTTGTACTTCATTTGTAGGAGTTACTGGTGTAGTTTGTGAAACTGGTGCTACACTTGGAGATGCTACTACTGTTTGAGCAGGTGCAACTTGTGGTGATTGAGTATTTACAGGTTGGGCTTGATTAACAGGTGTTGTTGGTGTTGTACCACTCAAATTTTGATTGTTACTCACGTTATTTTGATTTAAATTACTATTATTTTGATTTGTATCCATACTTTATCACCCTATTTCTTTATTCCTATAATAGATTATATCAAAAAAAAAATAAAATGTACATTACATTTTAATTCTTTTTATTAATGTTTCACTTTAAAAATTAAAGATATTATAAAAGCACAAACTATTGCAAAGCTTATTCCTGCTCCTGCATTAGTAAAAATTCCTTTAAAAAGACCTATAAATCCATATGTTTCAAACCCTTCTTGTGCTCCTGTTACTAGTAAATGTCCAAAATTAATTATTGGAACAGATGCACCAGCATGAAATTTATCAATTAATTTATCATAAATTCCAAATCCAGATAATACACATCCTACTATTACTAATCCTGTATTTATATGTCCTGGAGTTAATTTACTTTTTTCAAGAACATATTGTGATATAGCACAAACAAATCCACAAAATATAAAAGCAAGTAAATAATTCAATATGACACCTCCAAACTAATAGCATGACTAATTGCTGGAATTGGTACTTTTAAATTAGTACTTATAACTGAATGCATAGAACCAGTAGCAATTAGTAATATTTTTTTATATTTCTTTTCTTTTAAAATATAATCAAAGAAAGTTAAAGGCAAGCATGCAGGTCCACTAGCACCAGCATACACATTTTCTTCTTTATAAAAAATACTTCCTGAATCTATTACATTCTTTAAATCATAATTTGATTTTTTCTTAAAATAAGCTTTCATTATTTTAGTTCCATATTCACCTAAATCTCCAGTTAATATTAAATCATAATAATCAGGTTTTCTATTTGTTTCTATTAAATGTTTATATAATACTTCTGCGCATGCAGGTGCCATAGCAGATCCCATGTCATTAGCATCTTTATGATTTGTTTGAGTAACAAAACCAATAGTTGAACTTTCTACTTTAATATTTGATTTAATATTTGATAAAAGTATGCTTATACTTCCTGTAGCTGTACAAGTATTAACTCTTTTTCTAACAGCTCCATATTCAACAGGAAATCTAAATTGTTTTTCACTTACTAGATTATGAGATGATGTTGTTACTATTACTTTTTTATTATCGTTTTTATTTATAAATGTGCTTCCTATAATTAATCCTTCTACAAATGAAGCACAAGCTGAATATATACCAAGAGTTGGTATTTTAAATTTAGAAGATGCTAAGGTTGATGATAATATTTGATTTTGTAAATCTCCACTAATTAAAATATCTATATCATTTGGTAATAATTTTGATTTAGTAAGTAATCCTTTTATAGTAGTTTCTTGATATTTACTTTCTGCAAGTTCTATAGTTTTCTCTTGCATATAATAGTCATTAATACATTTATCAGTATTTTCTTTTACTATTGGATTATACATAGTAGATGATAAAAGTGAATATTTATTATTTATATAAACATTATTATAATGATTTGTCATAATACCATACTCCTTATAAATCCAAAAATTATTCCAAATACTACTCCATATAAGATAATACTACCAGTAAGTTTAAATATAGTAGCCCCAATACCTTTAATAAATCCTTCACTCTTAGCATCCATTGCACTACTTGTCATAGTATTAGCAAATCCAGTTGATGGCACTATTAATCCACACTTACATATACTTAAAATTTTATCAAATACACCAAGTCCTGTAAGTATAGAACCAATTAATATAAATGTCATAAATGTAAATAAATATGCATCACTTAAAGTACAATTTAACATTTTCATAAATACTTCTGTTAGTATTTGTCCAATTAGTCCAATAAATCCACCACTTATAAAAGAAACTAACATACTTTTAGATACATCTTCTTCTACAATAGTTTTCTTTATCAGTTCATCATATTCTTTATTATTCATGAAGTTCACCCATTTTTAGTTTTAACTAATAATATAAAAAAATGCATAAAAAAAAGAGTTAATTTTGTCTTTTACTTTTAACTCTTACTAATTCAAATTTATATTTTTGATCATTTTTATTTACTTCTTCAATAAAAGATTTATAACTTCTAACCCATAATTTACCATCTTCATAAAGAGCTCTATATATAACCATTTTCTCTAGTGTTTCACAGTCTAATGCAATATCTTCAACTATATAGTAGTCTCCTTTAAAATGTTTATAAATTCCATTTACTTCTACTTCCATAATATCACCAATTTAATTATATATAATTTAATAAATTTAATCAAATAAAACTCGACATAATATATAAATTATATTAAAATAATTTTATATTAAAATTCTTATATGAAAGGAAACAATAAAATGATTGTTTTAGTTATAATTCTTGCTATGTGGATAGCTTTATGTGATTATTCAAAGAAAAAATAGCATTATATTTAGTTAAAATAAAGAAAGTAAGGTGATATAATGAAAAATAAATACAATGTTTATATTGATGAATCAGGTGATGAAGGTATACGTAAAGGTTCTAAATACTTTATATTAACAGCATTAATTGTAAATGAAAACATTGATCTAGAAACTGCTAAAAATGTAGATATTATAAAACAAAATTTAGAAATGAATATAAAAGATCAATTACATTGGAAATTATTAAAAGGTAAACCTAACAAAAATATGATAATGGATATAATTAGTGGTTTAGATATATTAATTATTAATGTTATTGTTGATACAAAATGCATTAATATTATACCATCAGCTAACGTATATAATTATTTTAGTGGATACTTATATGAAAGAATATGTTGGTATATGAAAGAAAAAAATGGAGAGGCGAATATTAATATTAGTTCAAGAGGAAATCTCTCTAAAGAAAGCTTAAGTGAATATTTAAATAAAAATAATCATAAAAAATTTAATATTGATGTAAACTATATAAAATCTATTAAAATTATTCCGAATGGAAAGAAAAGACTTCTTCAATTGGCTGATTGTTGTTGTAGTGCTTTATTTCAAGCATTAAAATATAATAATGAAATTCATTTTGATTACATAAAAAAAATTAAAGATAAAATTTATTGTAAAAATAATAATTATTTAAGTTATGGCTTAAAATTAGTGCCAAGTAATAGTCAATCATCTGAATTACATTCACTAATAATTTATATAGAAAAATAAAAAAGTGAGCTTTCCCCTGCCTGAAGGAACCCACAAGTCATGCTTGCTGGTATAAATTACTTATACCCTTCAGCTATTCAGCGAACTACTCACTCACTAATCAAATATTATCATAAAAAATAATATTTGTCAATTATAGTATATGTATATTATTTAATTATATGCAATATTATTTTAGTATTGTTAAAAAGTATATTTTATTAATGTACAATTGATAGATAATTTAATATTTATATATAAGTACAAACTTTTTTTAAATTAAAAAATTCCCTTTATGGGAATAAATTACTATTTGGTGACCTGTATGGGGTTTGAACCCATGAATGCAAGATTGAGAATCTTGTGTGTTAAACCACTTCACCAACAGGCCAATTAAAAAGTTCTATTTAATAATATCATAAAAATAGAACTTTAACAATAACTAATTTTAATTGCTGCTTTCTTTAAATTCAATTTTATCTGAAGAAACAATATTCTTTTTAAACCAATCTTGTTTTTCTTTACTATTATCTTGTAATTCAACTACTATTTTACCATTATCAGTATCAATATAATAAGTAACAACATTATCATAATCATGATTTGCTAAATAATCTCCGATTTTAGTCGCGATATCTCCTAATTCTGTAATTTCTTCAGCACTAAGAGAAGTACCAGATTCTTCTATTTCTTCATTTTGATTGTTATTATTTGTTTTATTTTCTTCTTTATCTTTACAAGCTGTTAAAGATAAACACATTATTAATGATAAAAATAATAATAAAAATTTTTTCTTCATTTTTTATTCACCTCTACTATTATTAGTTTACTAAAATATGAATTAAAAATCTATAATATTTTGAATATTTCACATAATTAATACATTTATTCAAGTGTAAATTCAGCAGTAATTAAATGATCTTTTGCTTCTCCACTTTCACTAGTACTTGTAACTATTCTATATGTTCCACTATCTAATTTTCCATATAAATACTCCCAATTTATATCAAATTCTAATGGATGACTTTCATTTACTTTATAACCAATCAAATTACAAACTACTTCATGTTCAATTTCTAGTTTTACCCATTTATTATTTTCTTTCTTTTCAATATAATAGCACTTACCATAAATATTATCTCTATTACTATAATCAGTAATTATAATGGTAGCACTAGTATTTGTAAGTGTACCTTCTTTAATTACCATTTTAACACCATCTAAATCATTTTTTTTAGATGCGCATATACCATCTACTAATTTTCTTTCTCCAGATATATAAATATTATTATCTCCATCTATTACATTACATACCATTACATAAAAGTCAGTATCCCCATATTTCTTTTTATGCTTGTCATATTTATATAATGTAGAACCACCATCTCTATAAACTTCTTCTACTTCTAAATTCTTTACTAATTCTTCAATAGTTAGTCCATTATAAGCTATTTCATCAAATAAATATTTTACTTCACCTTTTTCTTTATAAAAAATATTTATAGAATAATTAACAATTCTTCCATCATCAAGAGTAGAACCCCAACTAAAAGTTTCTTTACTTTTACATATTTTTATTTCATCTTCTTCATCTTTATAAGCAACTATAAATATTCCCGTAAAAGTTAATACTAATACTATTAAAAAACTAAAAATATATAATGCTTTCTTTTTAATATTTTTTATTTTTTTATTTGAATAATTAATTGTATATTTTAGTGATTCATCACTTTCTTTTGTATTTAATTTTTTACCAAGTAAAAGTTCATTTACACTAATATCTAATTCTTCACTTAATGGTATTAATAATGATATATCTGGCATATAATTACCATTTTCCCATCTAGATACAGTTTTACCAGTAACCCCTAATCTCCTTCCTAATTCTTCTTGAGTTAAATTTTTATTTTTACGAGATGATGCTATAAATTTTCCTACCTTATCTAAATCCATAATTATCTCCTTTCTGTTTATATGATAGCACATAATCTTAAAAAATTATTACCCATAAACCACGAAAAAAGAATAAAATAAAAAAACTTATGAGTTTTTCATAAGTTATTTATCTTCTCCAGTTACAACTTTCATTGCTTTTTTCATAAGTAAATCATATTTGAATAATTCTTTTGATCCAATTTCTTTTTCGAATTCTTCTCTTGACATTCCATATTCTTTACTAGTTTCATTTAATCCATTTTCAAGTTCTTCATCACTAACTTCTAATTTTTCTTTTTGTACAATAGCATCCATCATTAATCTATAACCAATTCTTCTATTTGCTTCTGGTTTTAATGTATTTTTGAATGCATCCATATTAGAATTAGTATACTTTAAATAATCTTCAATATTTAATCCTTGATATTGTAATTTTTCACTGAATTCTCTTGTTAATCTATTAACTTCATCTTCAGTCATTTCTTCTGGAATTTCAAATTTAGAGTTTTCAACTACTTTATCTAAACATTTAAATAAGTAATCATCTTCAGTTTGTTTTTCTTTTTCATGAGTTAAATTTTCTTTAATGTATTTCTTTAAATCATCTAAACTTTCTACTCCACCAACATTTAAGTCTTCAAAAAATTCTTTATTAAATTCTGGGAATACTTTTTCTTTTACTTCTTTTACTTCTACTTTAAATACAACTCTTTGACCTCTAAGTTCATCTGAATGATAATTTTCTGGGAATGTAACTTTTACATCCTTTTTATCACCTTTTTTAAGACCAACTAATGCTTCTTCAAATCCTGGAATAAATGTATGAGATCCTATTTCTAAACTATAATCTTTTCCAGCTCCACCTTTAAATGCTTTATCATCTAAGAAACCTTCAAAATCAATTACAGCAATCATACCTTCTTTAATTTTAACTTTGTCATCTAAAGTTTTCATTTCAGCAAATTGTTCTTTTAAATGTCCAAGTTCATGTTCAATTTCTTCATCACTAACTTCAACTTTTTCTTTTTTAATTCCTAAATTTTTATATTTACCAAGTTCAACATCTGGAGTTGAAACTAATGTAAATTCTATTTCTACTTTGTCTTTTGAAATATCTTTAATATCAATTTGTGGTGTAGCAGCTGGTGTAATAGTTTCTTTATCACTTAATAGTTTTGCATATAGAATATCTACAGCCATGTCAATAGCATCCATGAATAATGCTTCTACTCCTACTTTTTTAACATAGACATCATATGGCACTTGACCTTTTCTAAATCCATCCATTTTGATTTCTTTTTTCTTTTTGCCATAAGCATCATGTAAACAATCTTTCCATTCTTTTCCTTCTAATTTTAATGTATAACTTTTTTTCATATTTCCTCCCTTGTTATAAATTAAATGTTATCAAAAAAGGATATTTTATTATCCTATTGCTACTATTTTAACTGAATAAACACCATCTGGTGATGCTACTTCTACTGTATCTCCAACTTTTTTACCCATTATTGCTGCTGCAATTGGACTTTCATTAGAGATTTTATTGTTAAATGGATCAGCTTCTTGACTACCAACTATTTTATAACTTTCAGTATCATCATCATCTTCATACTTAAGTTCTACTTGGCATCCAATTCCAACTTTACCATCATTATCACTTTTATCTATTACAGTTGCATGTTCAAGTGCATACTCTACTTCTAAAATTCTTTTTTCTAAGTTAGCTTGATCTTCTCTTGCTTGCTCGTATTCACTATTTTCAGACAAGTCTCCAAGAGCTCTAGCTTCTTTTAGGGTTTGTGTAACTTCTTCCCTTTTAGTTGTTTTTAAATAATGAAGTTCATTTTCAAGTTCTAAATACCCTTCACTTGTTAAAAATATTTCTTTCTTTTTCATGTGCTTTAAGCCACCTCTTTCTCATTACCAAAAAATGATACTACTAAATCACTATTTTGTCAAGATATTTGTACTCTTAGGATATCATTTTCACATACCTTAAATGGTATTTTCACTTTAACAATTTCCTGTGCATGACAAGCTGAATCCACGTTCTCATTATCACTATTTATAATATATTCAATTTTAAATTTTTGTACCACTGTATTAGGTCCAAAAACTTCAACAATGTCTCCTACACTAAATTTATTTCTCTGTTCAACTACTGCTTCATGAGTTTCTTCATTATAAGATAAAACTAGTCCTAAAAAGTCTTTATTACTTACTTCTTCTCTTCCTGTGAAATATTGACCATCAACACCTGGATTTCCATTATAAAATTGACTTATATTTTCACGATTTGAAACTCTATTTAATACTTTTTTATAATAAGCAATATCATCATTAGTAAGTGTATTATTTATTTTTTTATCCATTATAGTTCTATATGCATTTGCTACAGTTGCTATATAATATAAACTTTTCATTCTACCTTCTATTTTATATGATTCTATTTTTAAATCCATCATATCACTTATATAATCTATCATATTTAAATCTTTAGAAGAAAATGCATAATCATGATTAGTATTATTATCAAATGTAAATCTACATACTTGTGAGCATCCACCTCTATTAGAGTCTCTTAGTGTTACATAATTTGACATAACACATCTTCCACTATAGCTAGTGCACATAGCTCCATGTATAAATACTTCTACTTCAGTATCTATATTTTCTTTTATATTTTTAATATCTTCTCTTGAACATTCACGAGCTAGAACTACTCTATAAGCACCTAAACTTTTATAAAATTTAACTGCTTCTAAATTAGTAATTGATTTTTGAGTAGATATAAAAAATGGAGTTTTTAATTTTAATCTTTTAATTGCTTCTATTACAGCAAAATCACTTACTATAAATGAATCTATATTAATATTATCTAATTCTTTTAAATAACTATCTAAATTTTCTAAATCAACATTATGAAAAATCATATTTACTGTAACATATACTTTTTTATTTAATTTGTGAGCAAATTCTACGCCTTCTTTTATTTCATCTAAACTAAAATTATTAGCATTTGCTCTTAGGCTATAATTATATCCACCAATATATACAGCATCAGCTCCATAAATACATGCAAATTTAAGTCTATTTAAATCCCCAGCAGGTAATAATAATTCATATTTCATTATAAATCACCTACCTTATATTTAATATCATGTTCTAAGAAATAATAATCACTATCTATTAAATTACATAAATTCTCATTATTTAAACTATCTAATATTATTTTTTTAGATATATCATTTATATCAGTAAAATCAATTATTAAATTTAAATTAGATAATTCATTTAAATATTTAGATGCACAAAATATTCTATTATATCTTACTATACTTCCATCATTTTCTTCTTTTACTTCAAGTGTTTTTTTACTAACTATTTCTTTAATATTATATTTATTATTATCACTATCTATATTAAAATATTTATTAAAGTTAGATACTAAATGTCTTCTTGAATACATAAGTATATTTTTAGAAGTATAAAAATAATATAAATTACTCTTAGTATTATTTTTAATATCTTTTATTTCATCAATCATTAAATCATTATTAATAACTACATTTTTAATATCTAAATCATATAAAAAATTAACAGCTTTATAATTAGATAAAATATGATTTTCATATAGCACTAATCTATCTTTATCTATTATATTTAAAAGACCTATATCTTCTATAATAAACTTAATATTTTTATTAAATTTATTATATATTTTTTTAAATTCATAAATATTTAAATGTAAAAATTTATTCATAATTACATATATTTCATAATTAGAAGATAAATTATTTATTTCATCTATATCAAAATATACATCATATCCAATTGAATAATCTTTTAAAGGCAAAATAAAAGTATTTAAATTAAAACTTTCGTATAATTTAAAATCTTTATCATTTGGAATAATTAAATATTTTTTCTCTTGCATACTCCTAATGTATCTCCTACTTCTATATATGTTACATCAAATTCTTGATTATTATTTAAAAAATCAATAAATTTTTCTATTTTTCTTACCATTTGTCTTAAATTTCTACTTTTAATTTCACTACTTTTACCAACATATCCATGAAAAGATAAATTATCTATTATGATAATACCATTTGAATTTAAGTTTTCTTTAAATTTATTAAAGAACTTTAGATTTTGTGATTTAGCTGCATCAATAATAACTAAATCAAATTTATCTTTTATATTAATGTTTTCAGCATCATCATGAATTAATTTAATATTTGAAAGATTTGATAATTTTACATTATTTATAGCTATTAAATATCTATTATTATCTCTTTCAATACTAGTTATATTTTTAACTTTATTATTATTTGCAAAGCATATTGTTGAGTAAGCTATTGCTGTACCTATTTCTAATATGCTTTCTATGTTATTTTCATTTATTATGTTTATTATTGTATTAATTGTATCTTCACTCATAATTGGAACATTATTTTCATTTCCATAAGTTTTTATATCGTTAATTAACTCTCGTATTCTATCCATAATCCTTCTCTTTTTAGTTTATTTACTGTACTTGTATGCTCACTATCTGTTTTATTAAAATATGTTTTACCATTTTTATCTGCTACAAAATAATAATAGTTATGTTTTGTTGGTTCAATTGCTGCAATGATTGAATTAATACTTGGATTACATATTGGTCCTATTGGAAGTTTTCCTGCCATACATGAACTTCTTGTATTATAATCATTACAATCATTTAATTCACTTTTCTTTAAATCTCTTAAATAATTATCTATTTTTTCTGCATAATATGTAGTTACATCACTACCAAGTGACCAGTTATTTTTAAGTCTATTATAAAATACTCCAGCTACTCCTTTTCTATCATCTGCATTACCTGCTTCTAATTCAATAATAGATGCAAGAGTTAGCATTTCATGAATACTATAATCACTATTTTTTACTTCATCTTTATAATCTGCTAGTTTATTTTCCATATTATCTAGCATTTTTCTAAATATATCATCTATATCAGCAGTAGAATAAAAATCATATGTATCTGGGAATAAATATCCTTCTAAACTATAATAGATTCCTTTCTTTTTAATATCATCTGTTAAGAACCAATAATCATTTATTAATTCATCTAAATAGCTTTCATCTTTTAATTTATTTAATATTTCTTCTTCAGTAATATCAAAATTATCAGTTATTGTTTTGATAATATATCTCATATTTTTACCTTCTACAAAAGTTACTCTTTTAGTTGAAGCTACAGTTATACTACCTTTTTCTAATTGTTTTATTAACTCTTCTACACTATAATTTTTCTTAAGTATATAATCTCCATGTTCTAAATTACCAACTTCATGTAATTTTAAATATACTTTATATGCAATCTCATTTCTAATAAGTCCTTTTTCTTTTAACATACTTGATATTGTACTATATGTTTGTCCTTCACTTATACTTATAGTTACTTCTTCACTACTTTTAGAAGGAGAAGTTAGCATATAAAAATATGTACCAATAACACTTCCTACTATTAATAGTATTACTAATATCACTACTACAATAAATATTATAAGTTTTTTAGCATTAAACACCTTTTTTTTCATTTTTACCTCCGTGTACTATTTAGTTTCTAATGAATCTAATATTTTTTCTATAAAATCTAATTCATCTTTATTTTCAACTTGTTTTAATTTAGTCATATTACCTTTATCACTTAAAACATAACTACTAGCATATGCTTTAATATCACCATCTTTAGTTTTTTTATCATCTGTATATATAACATAATTTATATTATTATCACACTCTATATTTAGAAGAATTCTATATTCTTTTTTATTTCCCTTTTTATCTTTAAGAGTTAAATAATTATCTTTCACGTACCCTCCTATCTAAATATGCTTGTAATATAATAGTTGCTGCTACTTTATCAATAACTTTTTTTCTATTTTTTCTATTTGTATTATTACTTATTAATAACTTTTCTGCTTCTACAGTAGATAATCTTTCATCTTGAAGAATTACTTCTTTATTTTTATATCTTTCTTCTAACTTTTTTTTAAATTCTAAAGTTTCAATACTTCTTGTAGACATACTACCATCTAAATTTAAAGGATTTCCAAGTACAAATGCATCTACTTTTCTATTATAAACAACTAAATCTAATTGATTAAATAAGTCTTCATAATTAGTATATCTAATTATATCTAAACTTGTTGCTATAGTAGAAGTTTTATCACTAAGAGATAGTCCTAGTGTTTTACTACCTAAATCAAGTCCTAAATATACCATTAGTCAACAAAGCTTACTAGCATTACTTCTAGTATATCTTCCCTTTTAAACTTAAGAATTCTATTTCTACATTCTTTATAATTTGATATATAACCAGGATCTCCACTAATTAAATAAGCTACGATTTGTTTATGTGGATCATATCCTCTTTCTTTTAAATCTTCACTTATACTAATTAGAGTATCTTTAACATTTTCATCTAATATTGACTTAGTGTCTACTACAGTTGTCTCATCATTTGACATACTTTTCACTTCCTTCATAAATATTTTATCAAAAAATTGATAATATAACAATAAGATTAAACTAAAATGACTATTAACTTTTTTGCTAATAGTCACTATTAATTATTTCTCTTTTTTATATATACTTTCTTCTTTTACATAGCCTTCACATATTCTATATGGAGCTTCTGCATTTCTTATAATTTCTTCTATTCTTACTTCTTTATCACATACAGTAGTTTTTATATTATCAGCATTACTAGTATCATAAATATCACCTGAAATATATACTATGTCTCCTACTTTATATTTGTAATTATCCAAATGATTAAGTCCTTTATCACGAATAATTTTAGGATAATCATAAAAAGCAATATCTCCATCTACTCTTCCATCTATTCCACTAATTTCATCATAAGATGTATTTTGCCACATACCAGCTTTGATATTGGTATCAAACTTATCTGCCCAATATGCTACCCATTTATCATAAGGATCAAGCTCTCTTGAATCTAAATTGCTTCTAAATCTATTTAAACTTGAATAAATACCAACATAATATCCATTCTTTTCCATTTCATCACAATAATATTTAACTATTTCAATTAATTTATCTTTTCTAAGTGCCATTTGTTTTCTACTTTCTACATCTAAGAAAACTGGATACTCTAATTTTTTATCTTTAATAAGTCTGAGTGTATGATTAACTTCACTTCTAGCATCATCTAATGTAGTAGCATCACTAAATAAATAAACTCCATATGGTATTTTTAACTCTTCACATAATCTTGCATTTCTTTCAAAATAAACATCATCTTGACTATATAAATTATTACCAAAACCACATCTAATAATAGCAAAATCTATATAAGGTTTAACTTTTTCCCAATCAATTCTTCCTTGATAAGAAGAAACATCTATACCTTTTTTCATTAAATCATCTCCAAATATTAATATTTTAGATAAAATATTTATCTATTATAAGATAGTTAAAAATATTAATAATTTGTAGCAAATTTAACCAAGAAAAAAAGACTTTTTAAAGTCTTTTAATTTCATCTTATTTTGTACAAGTAGTCATTGCACCATTGCCTCTAGGTTGAGTCTTATAAGTTTTACCACTAGTACTAGAACCAATTTGTTCAATTGTTATTTCTGCTCCATCATTAGCACCGATATTAAGTTCATAAGAATCATCATATGCTTGGATATTAATAACTTTTCCTTCATTATTGAATTTTACATAATAATGTAATGTAGTTCTACCAGTTAAGTCAAGATGAGTATCATCACCTTCAGATGAGAAACAAGCTGTTCTTGTTGTATTCATTGTACTTGTAATATAAGATTGTGTAGCTACTTGATATATTTTTTGTACTTCTTCTACAAATGTATTTTCTCTTGCTTGTCTAAACATTCCAAGTACATTTGGAAGTGCTATGATTACTAAGATTGCTAATATTGCTATAACTGCTAGTAACTCTACTAATGTAAATCCTTTCTTTTTCATTATTCACTTATCCTTTCTTTAATAGGCTTACCTATCATATATATCAATTATAAAATACTTGAGTTAATATATCAAGTATTTTTTTTAATATTTTAATTTTTTTACAATCTGAATATTTTTTACTTACATTCTTTTATGATATAATCAATTTAGAGGTGAATTTATGATATACTATCCAAAACATTTTGGAGTTGATAGTTCATTTAATAGAAATTTAGATATTTTACTTTCACTTAGTAAAGAATATAATGATAAAACTATTTATTTATTAAGTGAAAATAATAATTTAAAAGATTTAATAAAAAACAAAAATATTAAAATAATAAAAGATTATAAAAAATTAAAAGAAAATGACATAGTTGTACTAAACTATTATGGTGAAAGTAAAAATACATATGATTATTTTCATAAGAATAAAATATTATTTTATGAATCTTGTTCTACAATTATATCTGATACAAGAGAAAATATAAGTGAAAAATATAATCAAAAATATAATTTGATAATTGTTGGAGATAAAAATTCTAAAGAAATAATTAATTATAATACATGGTGTAATAATAAAGCATTAATAATTAGTGATATAAATGATTTTAAATTAATAAATAAAGATAATTATTTTATATTCTATTCTCTTAATACATCAATTGATTTATTAAATGAACTTCAAAAATATTTAAATGAAAATAATATTGATTATGAAATAGATAATACTATTTATGAAAGACAAAATAATATTGAAAAAGATACTTTAAATTTATCTAAAGAAGTAGATAAACTAATATTATTAGGAACAAGTAATTATACTAAAAAATTAGCTAAAAATTGTTCTTTAAATACAAAAGTATATTTATATAAAAATATAAATGAATTTTATGAAGGTATAAAAAAAGAAAACTTTAAAAATGATGATAAAATTGGTATATCTATAGAAGAAAATATAGATACATATACTCTATATGAATGCTCTAATCTATTAAAATTTTATATTTATTATAAATCTAGAATTAAAGATATAGAAAAAGAAATAAATAATTTTAATGATTTTATAAAATCAAAAGATAATAAAATAATAATTGATGCTACTAATAAATTTATTAATATGAATAGTGGTGGTAAATATTTAAGAGCACTTCTTATTGATCTTGGATATAAATTAAATAAAGATAGTGATTATGCTCTAAAACTTGCATCTTCTTATGAAGCATTTCAAACTTCTATATTAATACATGATGATATTATAGATAATTCTTCTTTTAGAAGAGGGAAAGAAACTATCTCATATAGTTATAAAAAAGAATTTGAAAGTTTTAATTCTAATGATAATATTCATAATAATTTAGCTCTTTGTATTGGAGATTTAGGATTTTACTATGTAAATGAATATATACTTGATAACTATAAAGATAATAAAAATTTTAATAAATTATTTTCTTATTATAATAATATTGTTATTAATACTATTAAAGGTGAAATTCTTGATGTATATTTACCTTTTATTGAAGAGTATGATAAAAATCATATTTTAAAAGAAGAAGATATAATGGAAATATATAAATTAAAGACATCTCACTACTCTATAGTTGGACCATTTGTCATGGGTATGATTCTTTCTGGTTCAAGAGATGAAGATATTAAAGAAATAGAAAGTATTTTAGATAGTGTTGGCATTGCTTTTCAAATAAAAGATGATATTTTAGGTATTTATAGTAGTAATGAAATACTAGGAAAGCCAGTATTTAGTGATATAGAAGAATTTAAACAGACAATACTTTATTCATATATTAAAATTAATAAAAAAGATTATTTAAATGAATTATTAAAATATTATGGTAAAAAAGATTTAAATGAAAAAGAAGCTATTAAAGTACAAAATATTATAGAAGAATCTGGTTCACTAAAATATGCTGCTGATAAAATGAATGATATGTTTACTTTAGCTAAAAGAGAAATCAATTTACTTCAAATAAATAAAGAAATAAAAAATATACTACTAGGTTTAATAGTATATTTAGAATTAAGAGAAAAATAATAGAAAAACTATTATTTTTTATTTTCTTTGAAGTCCCATTTTTTCTTTCATAAATTCATATTTTTCATGTGCAAGATCTCTTGATTTTTTAATACCTGCATTTAGTATTTCATCTAATTCTTTACTGTTTATAATTTCATTATATTTAGTTTGTATTTTTTCTATAAAGTTAGCTACTACATCAGCAACATAAGATTTAAAATCACCATAACCTTTTCCTTTAAATCTATTTTCTAACTCTTCTATACTAATATTATCTAATATAGATGCTATATTTAATAAATTAGATATTCCTGGTTGATTTTCTTTATCATAATGAACATTATTTAAGCTATCTGTTGTAGCTTTCTTTATTTTAGCTTTAACTTCTTCTACACTATCAAATAAACTAATTACTCCACCTGGATTTTCTTCTGATTTACTCATTTTCTTTAATGGATTTTTTAAATCATTTATTTTTTGTCCATTAGAGTTTATTAATGGTTCTGGTAATTTAAAAGTTTCACCATATTTATTATTAAATCTTTCTGCTATATTTCTTGCAAGTTCTACATGTTGTTTTTGATCTAATCCAACAGGTACAATATCAGTATCACAATATAAAATATCAGCTGCCATTAATATTGGATATGTAAGAAGACCAACTGAAAAATTAGCATTTTGCTTACTTTTTTCTTTAAATTGTATCATTCTAGATGCTTCTCCATATGTTGTACTACATTCAAGTAAATATGAAATACTACCTAAATATTCATTTTCTGATTGAATATAAATTGTATTCTTTTTAGGATCTATACCACAAGCAATATACATAGCAATAAATTTACGAATTCTTTGTTTTAATTCACTTGGATCTTGATATATAGTTAAAGCATGTAAATCCGCAACAAATAGAAATGATTCATATTCATCTTGTAATTTAACCATTTGACTAATTGATCCAATATAATTTCCAAGTGTTAAATCACCTGTTGGTTTTAAACCAGTTAATATTCTTTTCATAAACACTCCTTAAATATTAATATAAGTATAACACAAATTATTAATTTATTTTACACTACCTTTTGTAATATTTCTATTTTGATAATCTAAAAGAGCTTTATCAAATTCTTCTTCATTGAAATCAGGAAAACAAGTAGATGTAAAATATATTTCAGCATAACTAATACTATATAACATAAAATTACTAATTCTAATTTCTCCACTAGTTCTAATTAATAAATCTACTGGTGGTAAATCATTATATAAATAATGATAGAAGTTTTCAGTATCAAGTGAATTTATATCTAATACTCCTTCTTGTACAAGATTCACTATTTTCTTAGTAGTATCAACTATTTCAGCTTGTCCACCATAATTTAAGCATACATTAAATACACCCTTTTTACAATTACTAGTCTCATTTTCTATTTCCTTCATTACATTATAGACTTCATCACTAAGTGGTTCTTTTCTACCTGAAAATACTACTTTTATATCATTTTTAATAAAAAAATTTTTATCACTTTTAAATGCTGTTACAAATAAATTCATTAAATAATCTACTTCTTCTTTACTCCTTTTAAAGTTTTCAGTAGAAAATGCAAATACACTTAAATATTTTACTCCACAATCTAATATATGAAGAGCTGTTTTTTTAAGTGTTTTATATCCAGCATAATGTCCATCACTTCTTTTAAGTCCTTTCCTTGTAGCCCATCTACCATTTCCATCCATTATAATCGCTACATGGGTTGGAATATCATTTATCATAAGTACTTCTCCTTCAAATTCATTATTATTATACAAGAAATATTTAATTATTTACACTATTTTTATTTTTTTTTACACTTTTTAATTAAAATATAGTATAATTTATTAGATTTAAGAAAAAGGTGGTGTAAAAATGTTAGAAAAAATAGAAAATTTAATTGATGAAAAGAAATATCAAAAAATAAAAGAATTATTAATTGAAATGAATGAACATGATATTGCTGATGTTTTAGAAAGTTTATCTAAAAAAGAAGCTATTAAAATATTTAGATTATTAAAAAAAGAAGTTGCAGCAGATGTATTTTCTAATTTAGAAACAGATACACAAACAAGTATTATTACATCACTAAGTGATATGGAAGCAGTAGATATCATTAATGATATGTCAGCAGATGACGCGGTTGATTTAATTGATGAAATGCCTGCTAATGTCGTAAATAAATTATTAAATAAAGTTGATGCTGAAACTAGAAGAAATATAAATCAATTGCTTAAATATCCTGATAATTCTGCTGGTAGTATTATGACTGTAGAATATCTTGATTTTAAAGAATATATAACTATAAGAGATGCTATTAAAAAGATAAGACGAGAATATGATGAAAAAGAAACAATTAATATTTGTTTTGTAACTGATAAAAGAAGAAAATTAATTGGAAGTGTTAAATTAAAAGATTTAGTTATTAATAATGAAGATATGAGTGTAAAAGATATTATGGATAATGATATAATTTCTGTTAATACTCTTATGGATCAAGAAGAAGTTGCCAAAATAATAAAAGATTATGATTTAACAAGTGTTCCTGTAGTTGATAGTGAAAATAAATTAGTTGGAATTATTACTATTGATGATGTAATTGATATTATTGAAGAAGAAACTACAGAAGATATTGAAAAAATGGCAGCTATTGTTCCAACAGAAAAATCATATTTAAAAATGTCTATATTTGATATTTTTAAAAGTAGAATTCCATGGTTACTTTTATTAATGATTTCTGCTACATTTACAGGTAAAATAATAAGTCATTATGAAACTTCACTTGCAAGTATGGTAATTCTTACATCATTTATTCCAATGATTATGGACACTGGTGGTAATGCTGGTGGTCAAGCAAGTGCAACTATTATTCGTGGACTTTCACTTAATGATATTGAATTTAAAGATATTTTTAAAGTTATATTTAAAGAATTAAGAGTATCATTAATTGTTGGTATTACTCTTGCTATTGCAAATTTTATTAAATTATTAGTAATTGATAAGGTAAGTACAACTATTGCATTTGTAGTATGTATAACTTTAGTTTTAACTGTATGTGTTGCTAAAATTATTGGTTGTACTCTTCCAATAATAGCTAAAAAAATTGGATTTGATCCAGCAGTTATGGCTAGCCCATTTATTACTACAATAGTTGATGCTGTATCTTTATTTATATATTTTAAAACTGCAGTTAGCATACTTGGTATATAAAAAGACAAATTTAATTAAATTTGCCTTTTATTTTTATTATCTATGTCCAGCTAATGCAACACCTTGACATATTTGATTTTCTAATGAACAATATCCAGCTTTTCGTTGTAATGATGCAATTCTTCTATTTATTTTAGCTATATCTCTTTCTGTTCTATTCTTTTGTCTTTCTTCTTTTCTAGTAGTTGGATTCATAGAACTTAAGTTACTACTTAATTCAGCTTTCTTATCTTCAAGTCTAATTTTTTCGTATTCCATTCCAAGCATTTTTTCAGCATGAGAACTTGCTAATCTTTGTTCATCTCTATATCTTTGTTGTTTTTCTTTAACTCTAGTTATATATTTGTTTGTATTAGCATTTATAATCATAGTTTGTGTACTATTTAACTCAATTTGTTTTCCTTGTAATGCTTTTATTTCTGCATTTAATTTTCTTATATTTTTGTTAATAGCACCTTTCATATTTTTAAATTTAGGGTTTTTAAGATTTTTCTCTTCTTTCTCTAATTCTTTATATTTTGCTTTTAAAATTTCTTCATTTTTATCAAGCTTTTTTGAAATAGAATCTATTTTTCTATTCTTTTTATCTTTTTCAAAAGTTACATAATCACTTGCACTTTCTAATCCTAAACTTTGAACTTTATCTGAATAATTTTTTGATTTTGATTTTAAATCTGCTAATATGTCTTTTATAAAATCTTCTTCTTTTTGAGAATGTTGATAATCACCCATTGTTGCTAAAATATCTTCATATTTTTGTATTAATTGATCATAATCATCAATAGACTCTTTATGTTTCTTTGTTACATCTAAATTAGTAACAGCTAGCATTACTTTCTTAGAAGTTTTTAATCTTTCAAGTTCATTATCACTTAAAACATAATCCATATCATTTGCTGGAATGCTTAAATCATTAGCTAAAGTTATATAGTCATTATCAATTATATTTTTTGGTAAAGTACCATTTTCAACGTAATATCTTATTGATTTATCTACTACTGATGGCTGTGCTGGTCCACTTGGAGTACTTTGTGCTGGTCCACCTGGTGGATTTTGTGCTGGCCCACCTGGTGGATTTTGTGCTGGTCCACCTGGAGTGCTTTGTGCTGGTCCACCTGGTGGATTTTGTGCTGGTCCACCTGGAGTGCTTTGTGCTGGTCCATTTGGTGCACTTTGTGTTGGACCACTTGGAGTACTTTGTGCTGGTCCTTGATTAGCTCTTCTTGTAGACATTGCCTGTCTTTGTTTATCAGAAATAGGAGCATTTATAACTTGTGATATTGGTTTACCCTTTGCTGTAAATGATGGTCGTTGAAAATATTTTTCTCCTATATTTACATAATTTTTTCTATCTATAAGATCATCTAATAATGCTTGATAAGATATTAATTCTTGTTCACATTTTGCTTTTTCTTCTGGATCTTTAATTCTTGGAATTTTTATTTTTAAATTACTAATTCTTGTACCAATTCGAGCAATATACTTATCCACTTGGCTCTGTTCTTTTTGTAATGAAGCTTTTCTTGACTCTATTTGTTTTTTCTTATTATTAACTTTTTTATTTAAGTTATTAAGTGAAACATAAAAACTAGTACGTTTATCTAAATCACATTTATCAATTTCAGTATTAGCTAAAACATCTATTTGTTCCATAAATCTATCAAATTGATCCATATTAATTTGATTAAGATCATAAAGGAACATTTCATTTTCTTCACCCAATGATTTTTCAAATCTATCATAAGCTTTTTTCATATTATTTTTTTCTCTAGTTGCATCACTTATATTTAATGAAGTATTAGTAGGAACATTATTTGTTGGAATTGGTGTTGATGTTGGTTCTGGTATTACAATTGGATCTGGTGTTGGAATTGTAGGTCCAGGATTATTTTCAGTGTTTGAATTAGAAATTTCATTATCAAAATCATGGTAACCAATATTTCTTAATTTATTAATTGTTTCTTCAGTTAACCCATTATTTTTTAATTTTTCTATTATTTCTCTTCTTCCTTCAACAAAATCATTACTTCTATTTGTTGGTACAAAAATATCTCTAAGTTCTTCTTCACCTAATCTATTAATTACATCTACCAACTTATTATTATCTAATTTATTTAAATATAATTTCCCTTGATTAATGCCTCTATCTTCTGGTTTATTACTTTTTAATAGCTCTACAATTTGATCCACAGACATATTTTGTATAATTGAAGTTTTTAAAGTAACATTTTCATTTTTAAAATAATCAACGGCCTGCTCAGCATTCATATTATCCAAAATTTCTTTAATATTATTATTCTCGTTCATACTATTCCTCTTCCTACAATAGAATTATAAATATATTTTAAACTATTTTTTATTTCTTTTTTTATCTAATTCTTTTTGTATCTTTTTATTTTTTTCTTCTTTTGATGATTCTATCTTATTATAAATATCTAAAATAGCTGTAAATAAACTTACATAGTTTGATAAATCATTTTTATCAATATTTGATTTTATTAATTTATTTAATCTATCTGATAATTCTTCTAATACATTATCATTTAAAAGTTTATTTAATTCTTCTACTTCTAATTTTTCTATATCTTTTAATTTTTTTAAATAGCTATTTAATTGTGATTTAATGATATTTTTTTCTTCATTTGCATCTTTAATACTTTTTATATTTCCTTTTTCATTAACATTTGTTTCATCATTAAAATCATCATAACCAATTGCTTTAAAATATCCAATTGTTTCACTTTTTAATCCTAAACTTTTTAATTTATTAATTAAAACTTCTCTTGCTTTTTCAAATACATCAAATTGATTCTTCTTTAAATTTTTATCAAATATTTTTTTAATACTATTAAAACTTAAATTATTAAATACATCAATTAATTTATTTTTTTCTATAGAATTAATATAAAGTAATGGATTTTCAATATTATCAATTAAATATATTATTTGTTCAACTGTCATATTTTGTATTATTAAAAATTTTTTAGTTGAACTATTTTCAGTAATAAAATACTTTAATGCATCCATTACAGACATACTCTCTAATTTTTCTTGTTCTATTTTATTTGATGATACACTATCAGTATTAATTCTATCTTTTAAATTATTATAATTTTTTTCTAAAAGATTTAATTCTACATTTAAACTTTTAACAACTTTTTCAAGTTGTCTTTTTCTAATAGGATTAATAACACTTGCTAATTCATTTTTTCTTACTTTAATATCTGATTTTTTTGAATTAATTAATGTTTCTAAAGTAGTTAGCTCATTTTGTAAATTTCTACCATCATTCATTGTCTTCCTCTATCTCATTTGCTACTCTATCTATTTCATAATTAATATAATCTATTTCATCTTGAGATTGGATTTGATCTAGAGTATAACTATCTTCTTTTTCATTTAAAATTGAAGCAAAAATTGTATCATTATTATCACCTACTGTATAAATTATAAATGTTTTGTTATAACTTTTTGATTCAATTATATCAAGAACATGAATTTCAGTTTCTACTCCATCTACTTTTACTTTTAAAACATTATTAAAATCTTCCATATGACTGCCTCCTACTTTATAAAAAAATTATAACAAAAATAATATTAAAACTCAATCTTTTTATAAAAAAAGAAGTCACAAGACTTCAATGTTAATTTAATAATTCATCTCCTGATTTAAGCATTGTTATAATACTTATTCCATAACCTAATTTAACATTATCAATTACTACATTAGTAACAGCTCCGATTAGTTTATTATTTTGTATTATTGGAGAACCACTCATACCTTGAACTATACCACCTGTTTTATTTATTAAATCTTTATCTATAACTTCAAAACTAAAAGATTTTTGAGTGTCTTTTTTATTATAATATTTATCTATTATATTTATATCATATTTTTTAACTTCATTATCTTTAGTAACAGTTAAAATATATGCTTTTCCTTTATTAATTTCAGAAAATTCTGCTACTTCTATAGTATCTTTATTTGGAAGTGATGAAGTATAAAATCCATATATACCAGTATTTGTATTTTTTAAAATTGTTCCAATCTTTTTATTATATAAAATATTTGCATTTTTACTTCCTACTTGTCCATTTCTACTTTTAGTTATATTTGTTACTTTACTAAGTAAAATATTACCATCTTTTACTTCTATTCTATCATTTGTTTCACTAAGTATTATTTCATGACCTAAAGAACCGTATACTTTAGTAATTGGATCTATATAACTTAATGTTCCAAGTCCTGTAACACTATCTTTTATATAAAGTCCTGTTTTATATACATTATTTTCTATTTCTAATTTTAATTTAGTTTTTATTATTTTATTATTTCTTATAACTTCTACATCAACACTTAAATTATCTACGATTTCTTCATTTATAACATTAGTAAGCTCACTAATAGATGATACTTCTTTATTATTTATTTTTGTTATTCTATCTCCTATTTTTATATTATCTTTAGCTATATATTTATCATTTACTTTATAATAACCTACTACTATTAAACCATCTGAATTTATTTGTATACCAATACTTTCTCCCCCAGGAATTACATTTTTTGAGTATGCTAAAACATAAACAGGCAAAAATAAAATAATAAATATAGTAATAATCATTTTTTTCATGATATCACCTCTTTATTATTTTTAACTTTTTTTAATTATTTAACTATCCAATTATTAGATAACCAATTTTTACTATTATTCTTCTATTTCAAAATCAGTTATTTTACCATTTTCATCCACTAATTTATTAATAGTAGTAGTTGCACTATTTAATTTATTTTCACAAAATTCTATTAATTTCATAGCTTCAGTGTATTTAGATATTGATTTATCTAAATCAAGTTCACCACTTTCAAGTTCAGCTACTATTGTTTCTAATTCTCTTACAGCATCTTCAAATTTCTTTTCTTTTTTACTTTCACTCATTTTTTATCTACTCCTTTTACATTTGCATTAATTTTACCATTTTTTACCATTATATTAATTTCATCATCTTTTTTAAGTTTACTTACATCTTTAATAATTTCATTATCTTTATATACTATTGAATATCCTTTATCAAGTATACTTTCTGGATTTAATAATTCTAATTTTAATTTTAAAGTATTTATTTTATTAATATTATTTTCTAAATTTTTATTAGTTAATTTTATAATATTATCTTTAAGTAAATTTATTTTTTGACCCTTTATTTCATATAAAACTTTAGGATTATTTAGTATATAATTTGATTTATATTTATCTATTATATGTTTATAGTTATCTAAATAATTATTAATATAATTATTTAATCTATCATATAAATTATCTATTTTCTGTATTTTTACTTCATATAATCTTGTTGGATTATTTAATATATAATTTGATTTATATTTATTTAAAAGTTGAGTATAACCATATATAACATTATCAATAGATGTATGACATCTTTGCATTGCATTTTTAAAGTATCTTCTTACTTCTTCTATATCTGGTGTTGCAAGTAAGGCTGCTCCGGTTGGAGTTGGTGCTCTTAAATCTGCAACAAAATCACTAATAGTAAAATCTATTTCATGACCTACACCACTTATTATAGGTATTCTACTTTTATAAATTGCACGTGCAACTATTTCTTCATTAAATGCCCATAAATCTTCAATAGATCCACCACCACGACCTAATATAATTGTATCTATATCATCAAATGTATTAGCAAGTTCTATCATTCTAACTATATTCTCAGCAGCATTTTCACCTTGAACTAATGTTGGAAATAAATATATTTCTGTCATTGGAAATCTTTTATTAATAGTAGATATTATATCTCTTACAGCAGCTCCAGTTCTAGCAGTTATAACTCCTATTTTTCTTGGAACTCTTTTTATTTTTTGTTTATGTTCTTTATCAAATAAACCTTCTTTAGAAAGTTTTTTCTTTAATTCTTCAAATAATACATAAAGATTACCAATACCATCTAAACTCATATCATCTACATATATTTGATAACTTCCACCTACTTCATATACCCCAACTCTTCCATGAACTAAAACAAAGTCTCCATCTTTTGGAGTATAATTAGTAAGTATTCTTGCATAATTAAACATAACTGCATTTATTTTACTAGATTCATCTTTTAATGAAAAATATAAGTGTCCCCTTCCATGAAATTTAAGATTACTAATTTCACCTTTTAAATATACACTTCTTAATTCTTCATTACCTTCAACAGTATATTTAATTATTTTATTAATATCTGTTACACTTAGATATTCATTATTCATTTGTATCCTCATTATCTCTTATTTTATCTAAAACAGCATTTATTAATTTAACGATTTTATCATCACTATATTTTTTAGCAAGTTCTATTGCTTCATTAATTACAACTACTTTTGGTGTATCATAATACATCATTTCATAAGATGCGAGTCTTAATATAGCTTTATCAGTTTTACCAAGTCTATCTAAATCCCAATTTTCTAAATATTTAGAAATTATTTTATCTATATTATCTATATTTTCTAAAACACCATTTACTATATCTCTTACAAATTTATTATCTATTTCTAAATTTTCTTTAAATACATCTTCTAAATCAAATGAAATATCATTTTTTATATAAAAATCTATTTGATATAAAATAATCATTATTTTTTCTCTTGCTTCTGTTCTAGTTAACTTCATAAATTGCCTCCTAAAAATACTATTAAAATTATAACATTAAAATAATAAAAAAGATATTATTTTTTAATACCTTTATTATTTTTTTAATTTTAAACTATTATTCTTTTTTTCTTCTGCATGTGCACATAAATTACTTCTATATATAAAATCACAAAGTAATTTATAATATTCTTTATTTAAATTTTTCTTTTTAATTTCATCATATGAATTTATTACTTCTTCTATACTGCATTCTTGAAAGTTATCAATATCAATTTTTATACCTTTTGGAAGAACAATATTTTTAGTTTTTGGACTAAATATTACTTTTTCATTTGTATATTCTTCAATATAAATATTATCTGTAAATTGTTTAAAATATATTTTATTTAATACATCTTCACTCTTTAATTCATAATATTTTTCTTCTACAGTTTTATCCTTATCATTAGTTTGCCAAAACCAACTATTATCTAAATATAATCTAAAATATTTTCTTTTCATAATAAATCCTCCTTTTTTTCTTAAAGCTATCATATTTTATTACTAATTTTAATATGTGTCAAGAAAAACAAAAAAAATCATAAATTTTTATGACTTTCTTTACAAATATTTTTTAAATTACAATTTTCACATTTTGGTTTTTTACTAGTACAATAATATCTTCCAAATAAAACCATTTGAGAATTTATTCTATTCCAATCATTTTCATCAAAATATTTTTTTAATTTTATTTCTGTTTTTAATACATCATCTTTTTTATTAGTAATTCCAAATCTTTTAGAAACTCTATATACATGAGTATCTACTGCAAAAGATGGTATATTAAATAATGTTGCTAGAACTACACTAGCTGTTTTTCTACCAACACCACTCATACTTTCTAATACTTCTCTATCATTTGGAACACTTCCACCAAGAGAAATTAATTCACTTACTATATTTTTAAAATTTTTTGATTTAGTAGTGTGTAAACCAATTCTTTTAATATAATTATTAATTTCATCTATACTTAATTCATTTAATTTTTCTAATGTATCATATTTTTCATATAATTCTTTAGTTGCTATATTTACACTTTTATCAGTAGTTTGAGCAGATAACATAACAGATAATAAAAGTTCATAATCTTTTTTATATTCAAGTTCACATTTAGGATTTGGAAATAATCTATTAAGTTCATTAATTATTAAATCTTTATTCATCACTATCAAGCCACCAATCATAACTATCTAATATTTCTGTATCATTTTTTTCTTCTTTTTCTACTCTTTTTTTAATACCTTTTTTATTCCAATCATATATTATTTTATCTATATATTTAAAGCTTCTTACATTATTTAATATTGCTTCTTTTAAAGCTGACTTAATAGTATCTTCACTTACTCCATTATCTATCCATTTATTAATCATTTCATATTCAAAAGAAGATAATACACGACCAAGTTCACGTTCAAATATAGCAAATATATCACTATCTTTTTCTTCAGTTTTTTTATTTAATGCAAGTCTATCATATAAAGAATCTAATTTTACTTTCTCAATAACTTCTTTGTTTTTATTTATAACTTCCATTTCAATATATTTTTTATTTAATAAACTATTAAAAGTATTAAAGACTTTATCATCACTAAATCCTAATTTTTCTTTAATATCTTCTGTGTCTAAAAAACAAGACACATTAATAAAATATAACACTAATAAAAATTCATCTAATGTTATATCTATATTACTTATACATTTTATAATATTGCTATTAATTACAAAATCTTTACTTTCAAATATTTTTCTTAAATCACTCATAATTATAAATTCCTTAGATAATATTCTATATCATCTTTATTATTTTGTAAATAGCCTTCCATTATACTTCTTTGTACTTGATAATAAACTTTTTTTACATCTTTTACATTTATATATTTTAAGAATGTATAAATATCAATATCTAAATCTACTATGTTTTTTAACTTTAAAATTTCAATTAAAGACTTCATTTGTTCTTCTACACCTAAAATTGATGCTACATTGTAAAGTATTACATTATCATATTCAGGTATTTGATTTAAAAATATACCTTTTTCATTTACTATTCTTTTAATGGTATTTATTATTTCTAATTCCTTTTTAGAAAATGGTAAATCCGCTTCTATTTGAGCCCATATTCCATATCTATTATATGTAGGTACAACTTTATCAAATTTAATATTAAAATATTTTTCCATATTATACTTTTCAACTAAATAAAAGAATTTTTTAATATTATTACTATCAAATATTTTATCAAGTTCACTCTTTTTATATTCTTTTGGTACTTCATTTAATAAATATGCTTTTTTATTTGCTATAAAATTTATAATATCTGGATGTAATTCAAAATCTAAAGTACATGAAAATCTAATTGCTCTTATAATTCTAGTTTTATCTTCAGTTAATTTTTTATCAGTATTACCTACTACTCTTAATATTTTACTATCTAAATCTTTTTTAGCATCTAAAAAATCTATTAATTTTCCATGTTGATCAATAGCAAATGTATTAATAGTAAAATCTCTTCTTAATAAATCTTCTTTAAAAGTTTTTGCTTCTTTTATTTCTACTGGTTTATTTCTTCTATATCTAATTTCTTTTCTGTATGTTGTAATATCATATGAGTATCCATCTTCTTCAATATGGTATGCAAAATATTCTTTAAAAGCTTTTCCTCTTCCTTTAAATATTTTCATTATTTCGTTAATTGGAGCATTAGTACAAATATCAATATCTTTTGATGGTATACCAAGTAAGTAGTCTCTTACATAACCACCTACTATATATGCTTCATAACCATTATTAATCAATTCATTTACTATATCATTCATAATTATAATAATACCACAATATAAATTTAAAGTCATTATTTTTTACATAAAA
>CANRCX010000007.1 GCA_947629235.1 uncultured Bacilli bacterium
AAAAAAGAAGTAAACTTGTTACTTCTAAATTAATATATTATTCTATAGCTATTTTAAAAGCAGTTGTTGGTGTCTTTCCATCACCACCTGTGATTATAACATTTTCATTTAATGTAATAGATGGTTTTGCGGCAAAATCTTGGTCATATGTTTCTTGAAATATACCTTTGGCATCTGGCTCAAATGCTCCAACCATTGGCCAACTACCATCACCATACGGAGTCATTGTAGCTGTCAAATAATCATGGGTATCTTTTCCACCTAATGGATAATCAAACAATTCACCAACAATTGGAAGTCCAACATAACCTTTCCAAGTTTTAGCTGTTTTTTCACAATTTTTTGTTGTTGCAGTAGTATTTTTATCTTTACATATAGTATTTTTATAACTACCAATAACACTTCCATCAGTAGCTTTATTTTGAGCATTATCTACATAATAAGTATCTTCAACTAAATATTTTTTTAAATCTTCTGTAAGCCATGAACCATTTAAATATGCTCCCCAATATTGTTCTTTTTTTGATTTGACTATATCCCCATAATTAGGCATACCACTCATAGCACCAAACTTCTTTACAAGAACTTTACCAGTTTCATCTGTTATATAATTAACACTTGATAATTTAGTTACAAGTTTTCCATCTTCATTATGAGTATTTACTATACGGTATAACATACCATTAACCTCAACATATTCTCCTGAAACTCTAGTATTAATTTTATCTCCAGACTTAGCAGCTGATTTATCATCTAGTAAAACAAATGGATCATTTTTTGTACCTTTTCCACTATACCTGACATCTGCTTTTAATACTACTACTGGACGAATTCCAAATGATGAATTAGGTACAACCACTCCTGTTATACTATATTTATCAATTGCATAAACATCAGTATTACTTAAATAATGCGAAGATAACCACCAAGAATGTCCAACATTTAAAAAGCTATTTTCATTATAACCATTATTAATTTTAGTAAATTCGTAAGTATTTAATAATCCTACTGTAGCTTTATCAGTATCAGTCACAGCTGGTTTCTTATAGCACCAGGAATAAGAAGGAGATATATCCCAAGTAGCATTTGTTACTAATATATTTTGATGATTATATAAAGTGTCCAAAAAGTCTTCATTTAACCATTGCTTCATAAATGAATCTTTAAAAGAAGCTGTCATACCAAAATTAATAGCAGATAAAATATCTTCAGAAATCATTTTTACTGTTCCATCTTTTAATATTTCTATTATTCTCCACATTTTTCCAGAATACCATACATAATTAAAATTCAAACATTCATTAGTTCCTGATAAATAGTTGATCATAGGTGGAGTAGCCGCACCAGCATCATTACATTTAGTATCAGTGGTGTATAATGGACTTTTTTTGCCATTAAGAGAACAGGTTTTATTTTTAGCATTTTCCATCACATACTCACCTAATGTTTTTTTATTACCTACTAATTCATTTCCATTACAATCTAATATTTGTGATTGAGCATCACTAACTTTATATTTATTTCCTATATCATCTTTTTTTATTCCAGATGCAGATGATGCTATTAACTCAAATTCATCATCTCTTGCTGATACTTCTATTATTGCACCATTGCTTGATAATTCTATTTTATATATTATATTATTTCTTCCTGTTGTACTTAATTTATTTGTACTACTATCAAAGCATAGATTAGCTACTTGTGTATTTATAGAATCTGATAAATACTTATTTTCTGCACTCCTTACTAAATTTTGTACTTCTGTTGCAAAAGAATTTTGTTTTGCAGTTCTATACATTTTTAAAATATTTGGCATTGCTATTATCACCAATATTGCAAGTATTGCTATTACTGCAAGTAATTCTATTAATGTAAATCCACGTTTTTTCATTTTTAACTTCTCCTTTTTATTATTACTCTAGTAATATTTTAACATTTCATATCATATATTACAATATTTTTATTCATTTAATAATCCTATTTTAAAAGCAGTTTCTGGTGTCCTTCCATCACCACCTGTGATTATAACATCTTCTTTTAAAGTAATAGTTGGTTTTACGGCAAAATCCTTATTATATGTTTCTTGAAATATACCTTGGGTTTCTGGCTCAAATGCTCCAATCATTGGCCAGCTACCATCACCATACGGAGTCATTGTAGCTGTCAAATAATCATGTATATCATTTCCCCCTAATGGATAAGCAAATAATTCACCAACAATTGGAAGTCCAACATACCCTTTCCATGTTTTTTCTGTTTTTTCACAATTTTCTGTTGTTTCAGTAGTATTTTTATTTTTACATATAGTATTTTTATAACTACCAATATTACTATCATTAGGTGCTTTTTGAACATTATCTACATAATAAGTATCTTTAACTAAATATTTTTTTAAATCATCTGTAAGCCATGAACCATTTAAATATGCTCCCCAATATTTTTCATCTCGTGAATTAACAACATCTTTATAACTATGCATACTATCCATATCACCAAATTTCTTTATAATAACATTACCATCAGAATCTGTTACATAATTAGCACTTTTTAATTTAGTTACAAGTTTTCCATCTTCATTATGAGTATTTACTATACGATATAACATATCATTAATTTCAACAAGTTCTCCTGGAGTTCTTGTATTTATTTTATCTCCAGGTTCAGGAAGTTCAATATCATCTAATAAAACAAATGGATCATTTTTTGTTCCTGCACCTTTAAATTTTACATCGGCTCTTAAAACTACCATAGGTCGAACTCCAAAAGCATTATTTGGCACTTCCCATCCTGTCAATATTCCATCTGGATTCATTCCAGCAACAGCTGTATAAGGAGGAGCCAAATTAATAGGTGATGAGAACCACCAGCTATGTCCAAGATTTAAAAAACTTTTGTTACCATATGCAGAAGTCTTGTTAAATTCGTAAGAACTTAATAAACCAACGGTGGCTTTTGTTGTAGAAGGCGGAGCAATATAACACCAACTATACCAACCTGATATCTCCCACTCAGCATCGGTTACTAATATTTTTTTATAATTATATAAAGTATCTCGAAAATCTTCATTTAACCATTGTTTTATATATGAATTTTCAAAGTCTCCAGTTTCACCAAAATTTATAGCAGATAAAATATTTTCAGTAATCATTTTCACCGATCCATCATTTAATATTTCTGTTATTCTCCACATATAACCCGAATACCAAACATAATTAAAATTAAGACAATCATTAGTTCCTATCAAATATTTATGATAAGGCGGTGGATCATTAAATCCACTATCACCATTACAAAAATTATCAGTTTGTATTATAGTGGAATTTTGATCACCCCAATGACATGTTTTATCTTTTCCAAGTTCTAATACATATTCACCTAATGTTTTATATCTAACAACTACATCACCTGATATATTATTTACTGTTATAGTATTACCATTATTTTTATAAGTTGTTTTTTCTCCATCAACATATACATTTACATATCGTAATTCTACTTGACTATCAAAATTTATTACTAAATCATTACCCTCTAAAACTTCTTTTGGGTAACTATCTGTATCAACATTAAAACCATAATATTTTACACTATGAAATGGTCTAAAATCAAAGGTTAATAATACATTATATTCAATATTTTCTTTATTAAATTTGTTATCTTTATACTTAACTTCTACATCTATATATTTCTTTATTCCTAAACTGCATTTACTATCTACACATATTTTTTCTTTTAATTTATAATCACTTGTTATTACTGCTTCTAAATTTTCATTATTAGTAGTAATTTTTAATATTCCCATTTCTACATTACCTATATTAGTTATTTCTACTCTATATGTAACACTTGAATTTTCATTTGGTAAAGTTATAGTTGAATATATATTTTTTACATTATAGTCTTCTCCTTTAGATAATGCCATTCCACTATTACCTGTTAGTTGTACCCCAGTTACTCTTATATTTTTTTCTACTCTTACTTCTGCTAATATATCTCCTATATTCAAATTTTGACTATATGAAGAATAACCAATTGAAATCATCATAATCATTACAACTATGATAGAACTTACAATAGCTATTTTTTTATCATTATTCCTTTTCTTTCTTTTTTTCATTTTTTCTCCATATAACAATCTGAATTTTTTATAAACGAATTATTGTATTTTTTATTCAATATTATTGCAATTTAAAAAAAGCTCGCCTAAAAGAATTATATATATATATATATAAAAAGTCAATATTAAAGCCAAAAATTTCACATAAAAAAAGAAAAGAATAATCAATTTTGATTAAATTATTTCTTTATTTTTTTATGCTTTAATCTTCATAAATTACAATTGGATTTTCTTGACTTAATATATATAAAGTATTATAATATACGAGAAAAAAAGGAGGGGCTATGGCATTAATAAAATGTAGTGAATGTGGTAAATCTATAAGTGACAAAGCAAAGGCTTGTCCAAAATGTGGTGCACCTATCAATAAAGAATTTAATACTTATGCACTTGCAGGATTTATTTTATCTTTGATTTCAATGATTATAAACATAGTATCTTTTGTAGCATTATATATGTCTGCAAAAGGATTTGATCAAATAAAAATAACAAATGAAAAAGGAAAAGGGCTTGCTATAACAGGATTTATTATAAGTGCTATATATGGAATTACTTTCATATATAAATTATTAGTATATAATAATTTAATTTAATATATTTATAACATTTATATTTAAATAAAATAGTTTAAGAAACAAAAAGCATATATTACATAAATATATGCTTTTAAAATTATCTAATTAATATTACATAAATAATTTCATAGTTTTAATCATTTGAGCAGTATAACCTACTTCATTATCATACCAAGCTACTACTTTTAATAGTTGTTTTCCATCACTTTCAACTACATTTGTTAATAGTCCATCAACAAGAGCTCCACATTCTTCACCAATTACATCACTACTAACGATTGGATCATCTGTATATTTTAATGTTTTACTTTGATTAGATTTTAACATATTATTAACATCTTCTTTAGTAACATGTTTTTCTATTTCTAATGTAACATCAACTACTGATCCATCTCCAGTTGGTACTCTAAATGCTACACCATCCATTTTACCATTTAAATGTGGAATTACTTTACCTATTTGAGATGCAGCTCCAGTAGATGTTGGTATAATATTTAAAGAAGCAGCACGACCTCTTCTAGACATTATACCTTTTTTATGTGCTATATCTAATGTTTCTTGATCATTAGTCATAGCATGAACTGTTGTCATAAATCCTTTTATAACATTATATCTATCATCAATAGCTTTAACTACAGGTGCTAAGCAATTAGTAGTGCAACTAGCTGCAGATATAATTTTATCATCTTTACTTAATATATTATGATTAACTCCATAAACAATAGTTTTAACATCATCTTTTGCAGGAGCACTTATAATTACATGTTTAGCTCCAGCATTTAAATGTGCTTGGCATTTTTCAGCTGAAGTGAATACTCCAGTACATTCAAGTACTACATCTACTCCTAGTTCTCCCCAAGGTAATTTTGAAGGATCACTTTCTGCAAAAACTTTAATTTTTTTATCTCTTACTACTAAACAATTATCTTCATATCCAACTTTATAATTAATTGTTCTATGAACTGAATCATATTTGTATAAATATGATAATTGTGATGCATCAGTTAAATCATTAACTGCTACTACTTCAATATCCTTATCTCCTTCTAATAATCTTAATGCTGTTCTTCCTATTCTACCAAAACCATTAATTGCTACTTTTAACATTCTTTCTTCCTCCTATTCAAAATAACTATCCCCAATAAATTCTCTTAAAACACTTACACTTGGTACTTTTTCACTTGGTATTGTTAAAAATATTTTTAAGAATTTTAATATTCTTATTGCTTCTTCATAATTTTCACTATCTTTACTAATAGAGAATAATAAAGGCTCTGCATAAGGTCTTAATACTCCAATTTCATAAGCAAGTGAAGTATTAATAATTACATCAGCTTGTCTTTGATATGGAAATACATAATCTTCTTCACTCTTTCTCATACCAGCCCAATTATTAAGTGTAGCTTCTGCCGAATATCCCCTATGATTATAATCTCTTACAAGTCTTCTTAATAATCTTACATCAGTAGTTGATATATGGTTATGTCTATCAAGACCAACTGGTGTAAATGGACTTATATAAATCTTTAATTTATTTTTCTTTTGTATTACTTTATTTATTTTTTCATTAATAGCATGTAAACCTTCAACTATTAATATTTGTCCTTTATTTAAAGTAGTTGGTTTATTTTTAAATTCTTTTTCTCCAGTAATAAAATTATATGTTGGCATTACTACTTCTTCATTATTTAATAATTTCTTTAAGTGATCATTAAATAATTTAACATCTAATGCATCTACTATTTCAAATTCATAAGATCCATCTTCTTTTCTAGGAGTATCTACTCTATTTAAGAAATAATCATCAGTAGATATTACTAATGAATTAATACCTAATGATTTTAAATATAGTGCAAGCTTTTTAGATGTTGTTGTCTTACCAGATGATGATGGTCCTGATATAAATATTGCCTTTATATTTTTATTATTTGCAACTAAAGAAGCAATATTCTCCATATTTTGATTATATATAATTTCATTAGTTTGAATAAAATCATCTATTTTACCATCAACAATTATTTTATTTAAATCTGCTGCATACTTAACACCCATATTTAAAAGCTTTTTTTCATAAGTTTGAAATGCTTCTAATACTTTAGGAGTTGGATTATATCTTGGTACATTATTATATACTGGATAACTTAATACAATTCCTTTATTTGAAATCATAGTTAAGTCAAATCTTTTTAATATTTTAGTTGATGCTGGTAATATATAATAGAAATAATTATAAGCATCATCTAATTCATACATAGTAACCGAATCACTTGTCATATATGTATAATTTAACATCTTTTCAGATTCTCCAAGACTTTGTACATAATCATATGCATCATCTCTTGAAACATTAACTGCTTTTATTGGCATATCTGCATTACATATTTCTTGCATTTTCTTTTTAATAGCAGAAACAACATATTTATCTACATCTCTTTTAATATCTAATTCTGTATATATACCTTTATCTAATGAATGTTTAATGTAAACCTTTGATTTTTTACCATAAACTTCTTTTACTGCATTAATATATACATATTCAAGACCTTTCATGTATATTTTTTGACCAATTCTATCAGTTACTTTAACATAATTTACATAACAATCTTCTACAATTTCAAAATCAGCTGGTACTGCTTCTCCATTTATTCTAAGAGCTATTACTTCTCCATCATTAATCATATTTAATACTTCTCTTACGGTTGTACCTGAACTTACCACCATATCGTTAGCATCTTCAAATATTAGATTAACTTCTTTTGTTACTTCCATTCTAACACCCTCTTTATTATATTAATAATATCAAATTATAAGCGTTTTGTGAATAATAAATCTAAAAATTTATTAAAATAATATTAGGTGATTAAATGCATATTCCATATATATTAGATGATAATAAAGTTTTTGATTTATATTCAAAACTACTTACAAATAGAATTATATTCATTGAAGGTGAAATTAATGACTATTTATCTAATCAAGTAGTTGGAGAATTATTATATTTAGATTCAATTAATAACGAAGATATTTATATTTATATTAATTCTCCTGGGGGAAGTATTACTGCTGGAATGGCTATTTATGATACTATGAAGTATGTAAATAGTAATGTTATAACAGTAGGTTTAGGTATTTGTGCATCTATGGGAGCTTTTCTTCTATCAAGTGGAGATAAAAGATATTCTCTTCCAAATACTGAAATAATGATACATGAACCACTTGGTGGCGCTAGTGGTCAGGCTACTGAAATTAAAATTGTTGCTGATAGAATTATTAAACTTAGAAGTAAACTTAATAAAATACTTTCTAAAAATACAGGAAAACCAATTTCTAAAATAGAAAAAGATACACAAAGAGATTATTATATGGAACCAAATGAAGCTCTTGAATATGGTATTATTGATAAAATAATAGATAAACAAATAAAATAGCTTTTTAAAGAAAGCTACTTATTATTTTCTACTATTTCTTTAATTTTTCTAAATCTATGATTAATTCCACTTTTAGTAATTACTCTTCCTGTTTCACTACTTATAATTTCAGCAAGTTCTGACATAGAACTCTCTGGATATTTTTCTTTATAAATACAAACATCTTTAAGTTTTTCATCAAGTAAATCAAAATCCCTAATACTTTTTAATTTATTAATTAATTCTAATTGTTCACTTGATGCATTCATACTTTTATCAACATTAGCTTGTTCACAATTATTAAGTCTATTTGTCATATTTTTATGATCTCTATATATTCTTATATCTTCATAATAAAATAATGATGTTGTAGCATTAAGCATTTTAATAAAATCACTTATTCTTTCTGCTTCTTTTATATAAACCATATAATTTTTATCTCTTTTAATTACTTTACTTCTAAAATTCATCTCATTTAATAAATCATTTACAAACTCTGCAGTTAATAAATTAGATATAACAAATTCAGCATGATATCTACTAGTTTTAGGATCATTTATACTACCACACATTATAAATACTCCTCTTAAATATGCTTGCTTTACTGTTAATTCATCAACTAAATATGAAGATGGAACATATAATCTAACTCCATCTTTTATTATAGATAAATCATTTAATATTAAGTCAATTTTATCTTTTATTATTAATGTAACTAATTTATTTTTTCTAAGTGAATTTACTTCACTAGTATCCATTTCTATTTCTATATGATATGTTTCTTTTAATAATTTATATATTCTTCTTGCTACACTTATATTTTCGGTTATTATTTCAAACTTATCATCATATATTTTAGCACCAATATTTAATATAGCAGAAAGTTCAGCCATATTTTCCATATCACTATATTCAATATTACTAATTTCATTTTTAATATTTGATGTAAAAGACATAATAACCTCCTAAACATTTATATTATACTCAAATTATAAACTTTGTACATTTCTTTTTGAATATTCTCTCATACTTTGTAGTATTTCATCTCTTTCTCTAATTATATCATCAAATAAAATTGTATCATTTGTTACTTTATTTGATTTTTCATTTTCTAATATATCATAATATTTAAATTCATCAATATTTTCATAAAATTTATGTATTAAATTATTTAATTTTATAAAATTATCTTGTCCAACTACATCAAAAATATGATTAATATTATTATTTCTTCTACTAATAATAATATCTTTTAAATATTCTCTTAGAAAATCTATTACTAAAAATGAACAAAATTGATATCCACTTCCATAATATCCTTCTTTTCCTTTTTCAGTAAATATATGATGATTTTTAGCATGTAAAATTCTAGTAATATTTTGAGCTATTAACTCATTTATTATTTCACTAAACATTTCAAATTCTCTTTTATTATCTATATCTAATTCTTGGTTTTCTTCTTCCTGTGAAATATTTGCTTTTGCATAATCCCAACCTGTAATAAATTCAAGGCTTTTATCTGATTTGTTAATTAAACTAAGTTCTAAAATATGATTTATTTCATGAATTATTGATTTATCTAATTTTTCTATACCATAACCACTATTTATAAACATAATTGGATTTTCTACAATAGTTCCATTTTCTATCTTAGCATTTGGTGAAATTGAACAACAATCAACTCTATATAAATCACTTGTGAATCCATTATCTTTACATAATAAATCAAAATTTCTTGTTTTTTCTTTATTTTCTTTATAATCAGATATTAGACTATAATATTCTATTTTAAATTGTTTTATATATTCTTCCCTTTTCAAAGATAATCTATCTATATATTCTTTATCTGGTATCATTTTTTTACATTTATCACTTTTTTCATATGCTTCATATGCATTACCTAAATCAATACCTAAACTTTTAAAATATTCTATTCTATTACCTTCAATTAATTTTTTTAAATAATCTTTACAACTTAATAATTTTTCATCAAATTTTTTACTAAAATATTCTACATCAGTAACTGTATCAAATGAATATCCAATAATTTCTCTTATTTTATTTGTAGTAATTTTGCTTTTTTTATATTCTTCTAATTCTTCTGGTAAAAATTCTTCTATTAACTTTAATTTATATTTTTCTTTTACAGCATTTTTAATTTCATTATTTTTCTTTCCTTCTTCTATATATTTTGATAAATATAAATTAACCATTTTATCATATTCTTTTTTCTCAAATCTATATGTCTCAATTAATTTTTTTAAGTTATCAAATTTACCTTCAAGTTCTAATTGTTCAATATTATCATATGTTGCTTCATAACCTATTTTATTTAAAAATTGAACTGCCTTTTTCTTAATATTTTCATATTGATAGTCTTCTATTCCATTTAATTTTCTTCCACTTTCTGAAAGTTTACAGATATCTATAAAATTTGAATAATGTTCTATATTAGAAGTATTTTCAAATGAACCATAATATTCAAAATATTTATTAGCAATTTCTGTTGTATATTCTATTCCAGCTGACTCTAATATTCTTTTTTTAGCTGAATCTGATATTTCTTTTTTTATACTGCTTATTAAAATTTGCATATTTTCAGGAGAAATAAATGTTACTAAATTAAAATGTTTAAATTTATTTTCAATAAATTCTCTTGACTCTTCTCCATAAAAAGTTATAAATGCATCTTTTATATCATCTAAATGTTCTAAAATTGTTTCATTTGCATTTAACACTTTTAAATAATTATCGATCATATAATTCACTTACCCATTCTTTAAAAATATGATAATTATTTGGATATACTCCTTTACCATAATATTTATCAGTACCTTCACTCGTAACTATTTCAATATTAAATTCTTCCATGTCTATTCCTTTTAACCCATAATTATTTTTCCAATTAATTATTATATTTAATAATTCGTTAATTTTATCTTCTTTTATTTCTTTTTCTATATTATTAACAAAACATTTATTATATTCTGGCAAAATAATCATATTAAAAGTATTACCTATATTATTTATTTCTATTAATATTTTATTTATCATATTAATTCTCCTAAAATAATTATAACATTTAAGTTACTTTTAAAACAATATACACATAAAAAATAAAATAGAAATAATTCTATTTTATATTTATCCACCATTCATCTTGATAATTTTTATATTCTGTTAGATTAAATGTTTCTCCAAGTAACGGTGTAACATAATTTACATTTTTTTCTTTAGAATACATTGTAAATCTTGATACTGGATCATCCCATGAATGAGTTGATAGATTAAAAGCACCATAATGTATAGGCATACTAACACTAGCATTCATATCAATTGAAGCTTCTACTGCTTCTTCTGGAAACATATGAATATTATGCCAATTTTCATTATATTGAGCACAATCAAACATAGCAAAATCTATATCGCCATATTTTTCTTGTATTTCTTTAAAATGTTTTCCATATCCAGTATCTCCACTTTCATAAATAGTATGATTTTCATCTTTAAATATCCATGATGACCATAAAGATTTATTTTTATCTATTATCATTCTTCCTGAATAATGAATAGCTGGAGTACTTGCAATAGTAAGACCATTTATATTTGTTTCTTCCCACCATGCCATATTTTTAATTTTATCTTCTGATATTCCAAATTTAATTAAATCTTTATCTATACCAAGTGGAACTATAAATTTTGTAGTTTTTTCATCTAACGATTTTAATGTTTTATAATCAGTATGATCATAGTGATCATGTGTCAAAATTACTATATCAATATCTGGTAATGATTTAACATCAATAGTATTTTCACTATATCTCTTAGGTCCAATAAATGAAACTGGAGAAGTAATATTTGAAAACACTGGATCTATTAATATATTCATATTATGCATTTGAAGTAATATTGAAGAGTGACCAAACCAAGTTATTTTTACATCATTTAAATTATCAACTGGACTATATGTAAATTTTTTATAAGGTAATTTATCAGTTGGAGTACTATTTTTATTACTTGTTCTATCTTTATATGGATCAGTCCAATTAGTATATAATGCTACATCTTCTTCATTATGAAATTCTCCATTTTTAAAATTATCTGCTCTTTTAGAATACTCTTCTAATTCTTTATTTGTTGGTATCCCACCAAATGGTTTATATAATAATACAAATAATATAATTGCTACTATTAAAAGTATTATAATTCCAAATATAATTAATATTACTTTCACTGCTTTATTCATAATTCTCCTTTTTATTTTATTTTTGCAAATAGATTTCTAGCATTCATATAAATTATACCATTTGTTATTTTTTTGTCAAAACTATTAATTAAATCTTCATATAGTTCTTCTTTAATATATCTATAATTATATATAGGTAATTTTTTATAATCTTCATCTCCATTTGAAAAAGTCATATCATCTGTACTTAATAAAACTTTATCAAATCCAATAATATTTCCAATATATTTAATATGTTCAATATAAGCTTTTCTTAAATCACTATCACTAACATTATTTTTAACTGCATTTTTAATTACAAAATTTCTATTAGAACAAACACCTATATAGCCATTAACTTCCTTAATTTTTTTAATTTGTTCATCTGTTAAATTTCTATTAATATCACAAAGCTTTTTACTATTTGAATGACTTGCATAAATATAAACTTTTTTACCTTTATTTTGTTCTTCTTTTACTAAATTAATAATATCATCAAAAGTTTTACTATTAGCATGTGATAAATCAATAATCATATTTAAATCTATTATTTTTTGAATTAATTTCTTGCCAAGATTTGTAAGTCCATAAGTATCTCTATTACCACTTGCATATTTATTTGGTTCATTCCAAACAATATTTACTACTCTAACACCTAAATCATATAATATTTCTAAATCGTCTATGTCTTTTAAAAAATCACAACCTTCAATACCATATAAAATATCTATGTACTTAGGCATATATTTTTTTATTAAATTAATACTACTTTCAAACATATCTATAATGTTATTACTATCTTTATAATATTCTTTATTGTATTCCCTATCCATTTCATCTTTACTCATAAAACACATAGTTGCAACTAAACCAATTACATTATCTTTGTTATAACATTCTATCCACTCTTTAATATTTTTAAAATTATTGTTAAGTTTAGCCATATACATAGCAGTTAATAAATCATAATGCAAATCATACATAAATGACTCTTCCTTTCTATTAATTAGTATATACTAAATACAACTTTTATATTATAAAAAGATTACTTTTTATCGTAATCTTCTAAAAAACTTTTATACACTCCATCTTTTTTAGTACCAAGTACACAATTTAAATTAATATTATCAAGTGCTTTAAATATATTATAGTCTATATCTTCATTTACTTCTTTTAGCTTTTTTATTAATTCTTTCATTTCTTTTCGTTTACTATTTTCTTCTTTTTTATCTACATTTTCAGTAAACTTACATGCACAATTTAAAAATGTTAATTCATTTGATTTTGCCCATGATTTAATAGTGTTCTCTTTAACTAAATATAAAGGTCTTATTAATTCAAGTCCAGGATAGTTTTCACTATGTAGTTTTGGCATCATTGTTTTTATTTCTGAACCATAAAATAAAGATAATAGTGTTGTTTCTATTACATCATCAAAGTGATGACCTAAAGCTATTTTATTACAACCAAGTTCACGTGCTTTATTATATAAATATCCCCTTCTCATTCTAGCACATAAATAACAAGGGCTTTTATCTACTTTTGATACTACATCAAATATATCACTTTCAAACATTTTAATTGGAACATTTAATGTTTTAGCATTTTCTATAATTAAGTTTTTATTTACTTTATTATATCCAGGATTCATAACAACATATTCAGCATCAAAATTTATTTTTCCATGTTTCTTTATTTCTTGAATACATTTGGCTAATAAAAATGAATCTTTACCACCACTAATACATACCATAATTTTATCATTCTCTTTTATCAATTCATAATTTTGAACTGCTCTTACAAATTTACACCAAATATTTTTTCTATATTTTTTTATTAAACTTCTTTCAATTTCTTCATATCTTTCCATAGTAAACCTCCAATGTAAAGAATAATTTTTATATAAATAAATTTATACACATAATAAATTAAATATATGTATAATATTTACAATTAAAAACAATATCATAATATTGAATAATTGTAAATATGATATTGTTTATTTTTTTATAATTCACTAAATTCTTCGTCTTCTTTTTTATGATTATATATTGCTACTATAATTTGTAGTACTATTAATATTAATAAAACTATTAAACATATAATACTATAAAGTTTTATATTTGAATAAACACATTGAAGAGAAGATTCTATATATGTTTTAATCATATTTAATTCTGTTGGATAATATTTATTAAATAATACTGGTAATGCTTTATATATTATGAATAGGATTCCACCAGTTAGTGTAAATGGTATCATTAAGTATTTAATAAATCCAAAATGTTTAATTCTTAGTAATATAATTAATGCTAAACATATACCTATCACTATATATAGTACAAACTTATATTTAAATATCATTTGTACTTTATCTATAATTTCTCTTACTTGATCTAATTTTTCTTTAGCTTGTGCTAAATCTTCATTTTGCATTATTATATTTTCAAGTAATGTTTCAGCATCAGGTATTTTTTCTGCTATTTTTGGTGCCTTATCTCTTATTTCTTTCTTTATCTTTTCTTGATCTTCTTTAGATAAATACTTGCTTACATTAATATTATTCTTTTCTGCTTCACTTACTGCATATTCAAAACTATCTATTATAATATTAGTTATTTCATCAGTACTTGGAAGTTTTACTTCTTTATCATATAAAATATATTCAACAGCACTAGATACATAATTACCTAAATATTCTTTAACTTCTTCATTTTCTAATATTTTATCAACATATTCACGAGGTATCCCAGTTTCTTCTAATATTTTATTAAATTCATTATTAATTTTTTCTCCTACTATTTCTTTAAAATCTAATTGTTTTATAGTCTCTGTAATATTTTCTCTTGATAAAAATTTTTCTGTACTATTAATTGTTGATAATGTAACCATAGCTATAAATGAAACTATTGCTAATATAATAATTAATATAAATGATATTATTTTCCATATTACTTTCATTTATTTAACACCTCATTATAATTATATCATTTATATATAATTTTTAATATTAATTTTTATAAAAAAAGGCATATATTTAATTAATATATGTCTTTTAAATTTAACTTATTTTTTAATTTTTACATTTTTTGTTGAACTCCAACCTGAATAATATTTTTTACCAGACACTGTTTTATATGTACGAATTCTTACATAATATTTTTTATTTTTAGTTAAATTTTTAATAGTAGTTGATGTTGTTTTATTTTTACTTATTGTAACTGTTTTAACACCACTTTTGAAATTCTTATCTGTAGAATATTGAATTTCATATCCTGTTACAGATGAATTCTTTTTCCATTTAATAGTCATTTTCTTTGATTTAACATTAGTTAATTTTGAAATACTAACTTTAGATGGATTTACTGTAACAGTAATAGTTTTAGTTGCTTTATTATATCCTGTTGTACTTGATGCTGTTATTGTTATTGTAGCAGATCCGATATATCCTTTTTTAACAGTAATTTTACCATTTTTATCAACAGATATATTTTTACTATTATTACTACTATAAGTTAATTTTGCATTTCCAGATTGTTTTGCATTTATTTTAAATGTTTGTTTTTTAGATGAATAAGTTTTTGTAATATTTCCAGCTTTTATTGAATTATTTAATTTGCTTACTACTACTTGAATAGTTTTAGATGTTTTCTTATAAGCACCAGTTTCATTAGCTGATATTGTTATTGTGGCAGTTCCAACATAATCTTTTTTAATAGTAACTTTTCCATTTTTATCAACTGTTATATTTTTATTATTACTTGAATAACTTAATGTTGCATTACCTAATTGTTTTGCATTTAAATTAAATGTTTGATTGCTCTTTGAATAATTTTTATATGCATTTGATACAGTTAATGCATTATCAATTTTATTTATAGTAATTGTTAATGTTTTACTAGCTTTTTTGTATGCATCTGTTTCATTAGATGTTACTGTTATTACTGCACTTCCTGTAGTACCTTTTTTAATAGTAACTTTTCCATTTTTATCTACTGTTATATTTTTATTATTACTTGAATAGCTTAATGTTGCATTACCAACTTGTTTTACATTTAAATTAAATGTTTGATCACTATTTGAATAGTTTTTAGATATATTTGATACAGTTAATGAATTATTTAATTTATTAACAGATACAGTTACATTAGTTGTTGCTGATTTATAAATATTATTTTCATTTGCTTTTACTGTTATAGTAGATGTTCCAGTATAACCACTTTTAACTGTAACTTTTCCATTTTTATCTACAACTACATTATTGTTATTACTAGTATAAGTAAGTGGTGCATTACCTTTTTGAGTAATTTTAATATTTTCTACTTGATCTTTAGTTGAATAATCTACTGTTATATTATTAGCTTGTAAATTATTATTTATTTTATTAATTGTAAATGTTTTAGTAATAGTACCTTCAAATCCTACAATACCTGTTATTTTTACTGTTGCTACTCCTGGATTTAAATTATTTAAATATTCTACTTTATAATCAGCATTTTCTTTTAATTTTCTATCATAATAATATACTGTTACTGTTGGTTTTTTATATGTTCCATCATAATCATAAGAAGTTCTAGCTACAGTAATTCTTGTTTTATCCATACTTACAGCACAACCATTATATGCAGTAAGTGTAGCAGTAGTAACTTTACCAGATACATCAGTTACAACTATTTCTTTAATTGGACTATTTAGTATAGGCATTACAAAAGTTTTTGATGTATCAGTAGTATTTGTAAATTTATATATTTGTTTTCCATTTACTTCTACTGTTGAAATACCAACATCATCACTAACTGTGATTGTAGGCATAGCACAATATACTTTACCTTTTTCATAACCAGTTATTTTTGGTGCTTCTTTGTCATCTACTTTAACTATTTCAATATATCTATATGATGAATAGAATTCCATAAATTTTTCAGCACTTCTTCTTTCTGGATATCTGAATTTAGGATTTTCTTCTGCATATGCTCCAGCATTTATATAATAAGAACCTTTTTCTAATACTGGTCTATCTAAAGATACCATATTAGGACCTAAAATTAATAATTCAGCTCCATTTTTAATTGTTACAGGTCCAGCAATTCCATATCCATCAACATCTAATTTATTAGCTACTACTCTTCCTGTAATTCTAATATCTATTTTTGTATCTTTATCAATAGTGATAGTACCTGCTTCAAGTGTATTTACAAGACCATTTCCTATTCCTTTTAAATTTAATGTAGTATTTCCATCAATAATAACTGTACCATTTCCTTCTACTACAGATGCTCTTCTTGAATAAGCTTGAGCATTAACAGTAGAATCTGTAATAGTTAAATCACTTCCAGAATTAATAACATTATTTCCACCTTGTAAATCTAATTGTGATGAAACAATATTAATATTTCCTTTTCTATGACGTGTTTCTAATGAAGCATATCCTGCTTTTTCTCCATTATCTTTAACTGTTGATGAATTAATAGTAATGTTGTTAGCATAAATACCCCTAGATCCTTCTCTTAAAATTAAATTACTATCATTTACATAAACACTTCCATTTGAGAATATAACAGATTTATCAGAAAATTCATCTTTTCCATTATATTCTGTCATATAAGAAGTAGTTTTTCCATCAAAACTAATACCATTTAAATAAATATCATCTGAAGCTGCTAATGCATCTGATGCACTATCTATCTTAAATGTACCAGCATTTAAATGAATATTATGATTAGATCTAATACCATATGTTAAACTTTTAATATCATAATCAACATCACCAGTAAATTCTACATCACTATAAATTCCCATACCATGTGTAGTATTCATAGTAAGTTTACCATCACCAGTAATAACTACATTTTTTACATATTCTATATTTAATCCATCTTCATAACTATTTCTTCCATATATTAAGTTATCGCCATGAATTTCAATAGTAATATTTGTTTTTCTTGGTTTTGTACCACAAGCATTTTCACCTTCACCACTAATAGTACAATTTTCATCTGCAGCGTCCATTGGTAAATTAATTTTACTTGCTTTAACTCCATTTAATATAAGTAAATAATAATCACCTGTTTTAGTTATACTATAGTGATCTGTTTCTAAATCTCCATAAGAATTTTGATCTTCAAATGAATACTTATTAGTATCTGAAAAATCTAAAGATTGATAATACGCATCTGCTTCTACATTTAAGTTTACAACAGAATTTGGCATTGATAGAGTACCCATAAATAAAAATGCAAACAATATTACAAATTTAAAAAATATAATATGAGACTCTCTCTTTTTTTGCTTGCTCACAATATCACACTCCACTTCCTTAATTTATGCTTTTATTATATGATTTACTACACTATTTTGTCAACAATATTACACAAAAAATACACGATTATTACACAATAAAAAACACTCGTTTTTTGAGTGATTTTATTAATTATTATTTCTATAATTATTTTTACAATTTTGTATTAAATCAAGAGCTTCATTTTCTTTATGAAAATCTTTTATTTCTACTTTTACATTTTGTAGTGTTTTATAATTTTGAAAGAAATCTTTTATTTCTGCTTTTTGATGAGAAGTTAAATCATCAAAAGTTTTAATATGATCAAATCTTGGATCTTTATCTACTACTGCTATTACTTTTTCATCATGTTCACCATTATCAATTATTTCTAAATATCCAAGTACTCTTGCTGATACTATACATCCAGGAAAAGTTGGATATGAAGATAAAATCAATATGTCCAAAGGATCATTATCTAACGATAGTGTGTTTTCTATATAGCCATATTCACCCGGATAAGATAAAGCACTATATAAAACTCTATCAAGTTTTATTCTTCCAGTAATTTTATCTACTTCAAATTTATTTTTAGTACCCATTGGTATTTCAATTACTGCATCTACTATATTATTCATTTTATTCACCTAATAAAAAGTATAATTTATAAATTTTTAATTGTCAAATTACTTATTTTTTAAACTCATAACATTATTTTTTTCAATTAAATCTAAATTACCATTTATAATTATTGGTGAAAAACCTTCAATTTCATCATAAAGTAATCCATCTGGTATATCATTATACATATATATTTTTTTATTTAATCTAAAAGCATCATACATTTCTAAAAAAGTAGCTCCACCTATATAATTTTTATAAATAACACCATCTTTTTCTTTATCAAAATTAAGTACAAGTACAGCATCTGAATCACTAATTTTTTCTTCACTTAATTTATACATATCACTTTTAAATTTTTGATGAGCTTCTTTTCCTAATGCATATGCCTTTTCTTCTGCTGTTGCATCTTCATAGCTATTAGGTAATACTATTTCAATATCTCTACTTTCTAATACATTTTTAATTTCTTCTATTCTATTATAAAATTTTTTACTACATATTATAAATATTTTCATTTTAAACTCCTTATGATACACAAAATGTTTCTGGTTTCATTTCTAAAATATATTCTAAATTTAAATCATCTAATTCTAACATACAATTATAACTCATCATACTCATACTCATATCATCATAATTAGGCAAATTATTAGAAAGAATTATATAAGCATCATAATAATCATTACTTGCTTGTACTGAATTTAAAAAGATTAAAGTTGATAATATTTCTAAATCACCATCATATCTTATATAATCTTTTATTATTCCAAATATATCATCAAATTTACTTTCTAAATAAAAAGGATATAATTCATAAAATTCTTCATCTTTATAATTATTATAATAATCCATTATTGAATATAATTTTGTATCCATTGAATTTAATAATATTTCTAATTCTGGTGAATATAATTTATGATCTTCCCAAAAATATGTTGGGAAAATGCTTGTATAAAAATATTTATTAATTATAAAGCATAATGCTTGAATATTTTTATGATTTTCTTTTTTTAATGCTTTAATTGGTTTATATGGTTGATTAAATACTTGACAATATAAACCTAATATAAATTTTTCTATATAATTTAATTCTGTATTCATAATAATTCCCTCATAATGAGAATTTATTATAAATAAATTAATTTTTATTGTCAAGCAATCTAATCCAAACTAATTCAAACTCTTAAATGTTAAATCTACTATTGTTTCAAAGTCTGTTGTATTAAAGAAGTGTTCAGCAAAATCTAATTTATCTGGAGCATTATGAAATATATCTCGTATTAATGACTTTTGTTCTTCTTCTGTTCCAGATCCACGTTTTAATGCTCTATGACAAATTGGACATAATTTTACCATATTATTTTCATCATCTAGTTCTTTATTTTTACCTATTGATATTACATGATGTATTTCAAAATAATATCTTCCTGTATTTTTATTTATATATGATCTATCTTTAATATTATATCTATTTTTACAACAAACACATTCATCAGGAGTTAAATATCTAATAGCTTCCACTAGTGCTTTATTTCTAACTGATTTACTAGTAGTATCAAAATTTAATTCACTTCTCATTCTCTTAATATCATCTTGTGTAATATTTTTATCAAATACATTTGTTGAGTAAAAATTTAATCTTTCATCTAAAATATTATTATCTCTTCTTCTAACATCATCACAATTAAAATAATAAACATTATTTACTTTATCTACCATTTTTAATTTTCTTGATTCTGCAAATATTTCAGCTTTATATCCATTAATAATACCAATATTTTCCATATACCAAAATATGTTAATTCTTAATTGTGTATTTCTTTTACTTATTCCTGCATAATAATCATGCTGTAAATCTCTAAAATTGATATTAACAACATTATATGGTATTGAAAAATAATCTACTAGCATTCTTGCTTTCTTTATTTCAAATAATGAATCATAAAAATAATCTTGTGCTATGTAATTAGCAGTTGTATCTATACTTCCTCTTAATTCCATATATCCACGAATAAAAGATTTCTTTTCTTCATTTAAATTTTCATCATATATCCATTCACATGATGATACAATTTTAGCATACAATTTGTTATAAAAATCATTAGGAGATAAATTTATATCATTTTCTAATGCATAAAAAGCTTGTCCACTTTTTTTACTTAATTTTATATTTAATGAAGAAATTAATTCATCTTTACTACACCAATATGGATATTTTCCTGATTCTTTATTTAATGATTCTATATATTCTTTATCATAAGTTTTATAATCTATAGTTTTTGTATGAACTTTTTGTGATTCTTTATAAAATGCATATATTAAAATATATTTATTATCTTCTGTAAAAACTCTTCTACTAAAGAAGCCACCTAATATTAATGGTGGAATATCTTCAGAAAAAAATTCACTAACTTTTAATGTTTTCATATATTTTACACCCACTTATTAATATTATAACATAATTTTTATTTTTGACTATATTGTATTGTAAAACAAAATTATTAATGTTATAATATTTTTGAGGGAACATAATATTGTCCCTCAAAATTAGGAAGCGATGTAAATGAGATTCAACGTATTAGATTTATTTTCAGGTGCTGGTGGATTTTCATCCGGATTAGATAAGGTAAGAAATATTAGAACTGTTGTTGCAGTTGATTTTGATAAATATGCTACTGAAACTTTCAAAAAGAATTTTCCTAATGCTTATGTTATAACTGGTGATTTAACAAATCAAGATGTTAAAAAAGAAGTAATAAAAGTTTCTAAAAAAAAGAGAGTTAATATGATTGTCGGTGGTCCACCATGTCAAGGTTTTAGTTTAAAAGGAAAAAATTTAGGATTAGACGATCCTAGAAATTTTTTGTTTTTAGAATATTTTGATTTAGTAAAAGAAATTGAACCTGAAGTTTTTGTTATAGAAAATGTTAAAAATATTTTAAATTCTGAAAATGGTTATTTTATAGATCAAATAGTAGAAAAATTTTCATCTATTGATTATATCATTAATTTTGATGTTTTAAATGCTAAAGATTTTGGTGTGCCTGAAAGTAGAGAAAGAGCAATAATAATTGGTTCTAAAACACGTTCAATAGATTTACCAGTAGGTAATAGTAAACCAGTAACTGTAAGAGATGCAATTTCTGATCTTGCTTATTTGGAATCTGGAGAAGGATCTTTTGAAAGCGAATATATTAATCCAGCTACTTCTTTATATCAAAAAAAATTAAGGGGTAAAAAGTTATATAATCATATTGCTACTAATCATTCTAAAGTTGCATTAGAAAAGCTAGCAATGATTCCACCTGAAGGAGATAAAACATCATTACCTAAAGAATTACATGGTAAGCAAAAATTTGCTACTACTTGGTCTAGACTTCAATGGGATACTTTTAGTCCTACTATTGATACTCGTTTTGATACACCATCTAATGGTAGAAATTCTCATCCTTTTTTAAATAGATCTATTACTCCAAGAGAAGCAGCTCGTATACAAAGTTTTGATGATGATTTTATATTTTATGGACCTAAAAGTTCTGTATGTAAACAAATTGGTAATGCTGTTCCACCACTTCTTAGTAAAGCTATTGGTCAAGCAATATCAAATGCATATAATACTATAAGAATTAAAAAAGATAACTATGAACTATATTTAGGTAATGCTTATACTTTAATTAAAGAATTTAAGAAAAATAATATTAAAGTTAATCATATTATTACAGATCCACCATATAATATATCTCAAGACAATAATTTTACTACTATGAAAAGTGCAAATAGAAAAGGTATTGATTTTGGTGAATGGGATAAAAATTTTGATCTTTATAATTGGATAAGTGATTATGAAAGTATCTTAGATAAAAATGGATCAATGATTATTTTTTGTTCTTATCGTTTTATGAGTTTTATCATTGATAAATTAGAAGAATCTAATATGCTTGTCAAAGATATTCTTATTTGGAAAAAAACTAATCCTATGCCTAGAAATATAGATAGAAGATATGTTCAAGATACAGAATTTGCTGTATGGGCAGTTAAAAAGAATTCTAAATGGATTTTTAATAAGCCTAAAAATAAATCTTATTTAAGATCTTGTTATGAAACATCTACAGTATCTGGAAAAGAAAAAACTGCACACCCTACTCAAAAAAGTTTAAAATTAATGGAAGATATTATCAAAATTCATACTAATAAAGATGATTTAATACTAGATCCATTTATGGGAAGTGGTAGTACAGGTATAGCTGCCATAAGAAATAATAGAAAATTTATCGGAATTGAATTACAAAAACAATATTTTGATATAGCAGTAGATAGATTTGAAAGACGTCAATAAATTATTATAAATTTAAAGCCCTATTTAGGGCTTTTTAGTTAATGAAGAAGTAAATATTTCATCATATTCTTCTTTCCATTCAAAATTCCATTCATTATATTTCTCTTTTATTATTTCTTTTATTTCTTTATATAAATTCATCATAATTGGAAAATTTCTAACAGCATTATCTGCATATGTTGCGAATAATTCATGATTCATAATAGGTTCATTTATTGTTAATGGATGAATCATACCTTCAAGTTTATCACAAGCATTTACAAATTTTGCTTCTTCAGATAATTTATCTTTATATTCATTATAATAATTTTCTATACTAGAATAATATTTTTTAGATAATTCTTTAATTTTATATCTTTCATATTTATCTTTCTTTTCTTTAATATTACTAGATGTATTTTCTTTAATATCTACATCTTTTTCTAAATCCATTTCACCAAAATCATGATATATTGCTAATTCAATACATTTTTTATAATCTAATGATAAATTAAAATATTTATATAAACAATCTACCATTAAAATTACTTTAAAAGTATGATCTGAGGTACTTTCACTAAACTTAGGATAATTTCCATATCTAGTTGTATTTTGTAAATCATTTATTTTATATAAAAATTCTATAATTTTATTATCTGTTTCATTTAATTCTTTTTTCATAAAAAACTCCCATACATAAATTATAACATTATTTTTAAAAAAAATTTTATTTTATTAAAAAATAGTTTATAATAAAAATAAAAAATTATCCACGTCAAAAACATATTTATTTATGAAGGAGTGAAAAAATGAGAACATATCATTTAAAAAAGAATGAAATAATTATATTTAATGAAGAGTATACACATGGAATGTTTAATACTATTATTAACCTTACTTTAACAAATAAAAATATAATTATTGAACAAAAAGAAGGATTTATAACTAAAACATGGGAATTAGAAGAAGTTATACCACTACAACAATTAGAAGGATGTAAAAGAATTGGATCTAATGTATTACTTACTAAGAGAAATGATGATTATCTAATTAAAACAGATTCTAAATATTCAGCTAAAGATTTAGTTCAAACAATTAAAGATGTTAAAAAGAATCCAAACGATTATTCTAAAATTAATAATCCAAAAGAAGATTTAAAAGAAATAGCAAAGTTTGTTAAAGAAAATGTAACAGTAACTGATGCAGTAAAAGGAATTTATAAAGGTAAAAAAGAAATTAAAAAATTTTTAAAATTATTTAAATAATCATATAAAAATGAATTAACATTTAAGTTAATTCATTTTTGTTTTTTATAATATAATATTTTTTCTAATTTTAATGGATTTAAAATTTCATCTAAAGAATTAATTTTGGGATATTCATTTTTAGATAATCCATAATAAATAGAAATTCCTTTATTTGAATTCCAATCATCTAAATTACTAACATTATCATCTACTAAAATATTACCAGATGCATTTACAATTGTAGATTTACTTATCCCATCTGGAACAATTATTATATTATTTTTTAATTTTTGATCACGAAAATATTTAATTTTAGCAATTCCTTCTTGTAAAGAATGAACTTTTGTAAGAATATCTACATCTAAACAATCATAATTTTTAAGAATTTCAATCGAATCATTAAGAATTTTAGCTTGATTAATCCAATAAATCCAATTTAATTGTTGCAAATATAATCTTTTATTTAATTCAGGATTTCTTTTTTTATTCTCATAATATTCATCAAATAATCCTGTTTCTGTATCTAATATAACTCCATCACAATCAATATATTTTTTCATTGCTAATCACCTATAAACAATATTTTATTATAATAATTAATATTTATTTAGTCAATTATTCAATATTATATTTTACTTTAGTCATTTTTATAATTTGTTATTTATATTAGACAAAACCATTTAGTATATATAGTTTATGTTGCTATTATTACTATAGATGATTTTTAATAAATTCTGCAAATACATTCCTTTTTCTTTATACTTCTCTTTATTACAAGAGTTTGCATTTAAGATCTTATCACGTATTCTGTTAAAATATAATTAGTAAAGGATTGTAATTTTTTAGTTATCACTAAGGATAACAGAAATATCATTCATGAGTTTCTTCCACTTTCAATACTCTGTCATCCTCAGTTAGTTCAATAGAGTAATCTTCTTCAAAAAGATTGATAGTAGCTTCAATATAATTATTATCTAAATCAATATTCATAATAATAGCTTGAATCCCTGTAAATGGTCCTGTGAGAATTTTAACTTTATCTCCTTTCTTAATCTCTTCAAATGGGGTATATTTGACCATTGATTCTTCTAGGTTAGGCTTTTTGCTCTTTCTTAGTTTTGGCCAAACACCTAATCTAACATGATTAGATTTTACTAAAGGAACATCATAACCATAAAAATATTTATTAATGCAATACATTTCATATTCTGTAGATAAACCATGTGCTGGAGCATCATAACCAAAATAAGTTATAGCTTGAGATATATATTTTTGAACATTAGTATTATCTTGATGTTCTTTTAATATTTTACATTCATCAATAATATTATCTTTAGTATTTAGAAGTTTTTCAATATAATCAATATCATAAGTAGCAGGTGTAATAATACCAAGAGAATCAGGAATAATGAGTGGTTCATCACCATCTTGTACATTTAAACCATAATAATACTTAACAATACAATATAAAATATACTTGGAATCTAAATCATAATCATTAAGTGTATTAGCAAGAATAAGTTCATCAATATAATGTCTTACCCCTTTTCTATACTTAAGTTTACTTAATTCTTTTAATTGATCAATAATATTATCCTTACTATCAACTATCTTTTTGACATACTTAGTTGATCTAGCATAATTCATTAAAAAATTATTTCCTCCTTTCAATGTATATTAAGTATATCATAATATTTTTTTACTTTTTTAAACGACAACAAAAAATATGCTGTTTCTATTTAAAATATAAAAATAACATACTTTTTGTAATTGTATTAATGAATAATATATCATATCACTAATTTATATATTTTTATATTTAAAAAGATCTCATTATTTGAATGAAATCTTTTTGTTTCCATTGATAAAATCCTATTTTAAAAATTATTTGCCACAACAGTTTTTATATTTTTTATCACTTTCACAAACTCTTGCATTTTCGATATTTATAATATTTATATTATTATGAATATTTAGTGTTTTGGAAACAAAATGGAAACATTGTTTCCGTTTTGTTTAACTAATATCTAAAAATTTAATGTTAAATATTAACTTCTATATCAGTAAATATCATAATTTCAAAAGTGCAAATAAATTTTACTCTTACTATAAGTTAGTTTGTTGATTAGAAATTTTGAATTGGTTGGATCTAAAAAGTTATCTAAAAATAAAGTATTTATATCGATTTATTATGTTCTTGCTCTCTAGCTACCAAAGCATTATAAAACTTATCACTCATTAAAATATCTAATAATTCATCAATATTAAAAATTGCTAAAAATATATCTTCATCTTTTACTAAAATGTTCGTAGTATCTATTGCATTAGGAATATTCTCTTCAGTTTCTTTTAAATATAAGTTAAATAGTTGTTTATGCGAAAAAGCATTTCTTAATCTATGGAATATTTCTTTGTTACTAGGCCTTACCTTAGGAATTCCATCTGCATCAGGAATTAATTTGCTTTGGAATTGACTTAGCTTTAGTTTTTTAGATTCTATTTTTTTATTTATTTTTTTGCTTTTTGGTTCTATCGCTTCTAACGATGAAATTTTCCTTTGTAGGTCATCAATTATCATTTGAACTTCTTTTCCAGATGCATAATCAAATGCTTTAACTTTCGATAAATCAAATGAATCATAATCTATATATTGATCATAAATTTCTTCCTTATTACCAGAAAATAATAAAACTCCTAGCATATAGGCAAGAGCCATTTTTTTCTTAAATGTGCCATAACAATATGTATAGTCTGCAAAAGCCCTTGGGACAGACGGTTGTATTTTTTTACCTTTAGAATTACATTCTTCAACATAACCATAAAATTTAGTATATCCAGCTTGATTGCTTAATAATTCTAATCCAAAATCTATATTATGTGATTGTGATGGTATTAATTCTATAACCATGATATCATATAAAATTGTTTCAATCATATTTTGTTGAGAATTTATTTCCATAGAATAAAAGCCTTTTATGTTTTTAATTTCTGAAATAATTCGCTGATAATATTTTTGTCCCAATCCTACTAACTTGAAACCACCATTCGTAACTTCTTTTGTCATAGTAGGAATATCTTTTACAAGATTACCATTTTTCATTACATTTTCCCAAAATGTAGTAAGTTCTGTTTTTGCTTTAATTTTTTCTTCGTTAGTACCTTTTAAATATAACAACGGAATAAAAACATGAAAGTTATTGCTATTTAAAAATTGTTCTAATTCACTTTCATTTGCTAATGGTTTTTCTAATGTGCGAAGCATAAATGGTTTTAAAAACAAGTGTGTATAATTGATTACTTCAGAACGTTCAGGTGTAATCAAATTACCTAATTGAGCCAACCAAAAGCATCCAACTTCACAGTTTAATTCATTACCATGTTCTGTATTATCTATAACAAATACTCCTCTATTAAAGTCAATAGAAAAATTACCATGAGCTATACACTTTTTTATCACTCCTAATACCCATCTAGAATCATGAATTTCGTCTTTTAAAACATAGGCTGGACCTTTTATTACTAAGGAGTTTACAGGGTATAAATTAGGAAATATGTCCGTTTTATTCTTTACAAATTTTTCAATAATGTCGATACCTAGTACTTTCTCTATGTCTTCACTTTTTTTATTACTATCTACTATTTCCTCTTCATATGCAATAAATTTCATTGCCCATATAAATGATAAAAATTGTTGATCAGTTTGTAAAAATTTTTCTTGAAACTTTTTTAAATTGTATTCAAAAAAGTTCATATCATATAAAAGAGCCTTACTTTTATTTATAATATACTTCCAAAATTCTGAAGGAAGTATATCCTCATTGCCATTATTTTTCATCATATCAACTCCTATATTTATTATATCATTAATTGTATATATCACTAATAAAAAATGGTTAGTAAAATTATTTTGTTAACTCTCTTTGTCATTATTTTTTTTACTAATGTCTTTTAATGTTTTCACCAGTATTACCTTTAAGACGTTCATCATCTAACGTGAATCCTTTAATCATGCATTCTTTTAATATTTCAGTAGCCCATTTTCTAAAATTAGGAGCTATTTTAGATTTAATATGACATTCTAAAGAAATAATCATATCTAAATTATAAAATAAAATTTCTCTGATATCTCTCTATTTTTTTCTTTTCAAACTTGTCGGAAATTCTGATATGTTAAATTTATCTAATTTTCTCTCTAAATATATAATTCAACAATATTTGTTCTGAAGTTTAAAAAAATGCCATTTATTGTTGAGATAACCAAACAGTTTCATTTTCCAATTTTACATCAATTTTAGTTTCTCAATCACCAGATTGATAAATTATTGTATTATTAGAAACATCTTTGTTCTCAATTTATACGGCTAAAAGATATCAACAATTTATAATATCGCGACATCATTTATTTTACGTGATTTTTTAATTTTTTTGTTGACAAAATTTAAATTAGATTATATTTTTTATTAATTAAAATCTTCTAAATTACTTTATTTATTTCATTTTCTTATTTTGATTGACTTATATCTTTTGTTAAATTTCAAAATTTTTTCATAAAAAAATGTCAACAAAAATGTTAACACTTTTCTAAACTGTAAACAATTCTTATTTTACAATCATTTTCCGCAACAGTTTTTATACTTTTTTCCACTTCCACAAGGACATGGATCATTTCTACCTATTTTTTTAGCTGCTTTCTTAGGTTTTGACTTAACCCCTTCACTACTATCGTTTGTTCTCATATTTTTAACTTCTTCTCTTTCAATATTTTGTCTTACTTCAGCATTAAGTAAGAAGCTAGATATTTCTCCACTAATAGTAGCCATCATATTATCAAACATTTGGAAACCTTCTAATGCATAAACTTGAAGTGGATTACTTTGAGCATAACCTCTAAGTCCTACACCTTCTTTTAAAGCTTCTAATTCATCTAATTGATTCATCCAATTCTTATCAATTATTCTAAGTGAAATAGATTTTTCAAAATCATTTTGTATTTCTTCTGGTACATCTTTTAATTTATTATTATAATCTTCTACAACTATATTATAAATATAATCTATTATTTCTTCATTTGATTTATCTTTAAAATCTTTTTCAGTTAATTTTTTTCTTTTTAATAAATGTGCATTAAAATGTTCAATAATATTATTAATATCATTTTCTGTTAAATAACCTTCTGGTTCAATATGAGAATTAATTTGATTTTTAACATAATCTTTAAATGTTTCTAATACTCTATCTCTTATGCTATCTTTATCAAGTATTTCATTTCTTCTTTCATAAATTATTTCTCTTTGTTTACTAATTACATTATCATAATCAAGTAACCCTTTTCTTCTATCAAAGTTAAATCCTTCTACTTTCTTTTGTGCTGCTTCTATATTTTTAGATATCATTTTATTTGATATAGCTTGATCTTCTTGTATACCTAAAGTTTGCATAACTGTTTTCATTTTTTCAGAACCAAACTTAAGCATTAAATCATCTTCCATTGATACAAAGAATCTTGTAGTTCCTGGATCTCCTTGTCTTCCTGCACGACCTCTTAATTGGTTATCAATTCTTCTTGAATCATGTCTTTCAGTACCAATTACAAATAATCCACCAAGTTCTTTTACACCTTCACCTAATTTAATATCAGTACCACGTCCAGCCATATTTGTTGCTATTGTTACAGCACCTTTTTTACCAGCCCCTTCTATAATATGTGCTTCTCTTTCATGATTCTTAGCATTTAATAATTCATGTTTTACACCTGCTTTAGTTAATAATTGACTTACAATTTCACTTGTTTCAACTGATGCTACACCTACTAGTACTGGTCTTCCTGTTGCATGTATTTCTTTTACAGTCTTAACTAATGCTTTATATTTACCATTTAATGATGAATAAATTAAATCAACTTGATCATCTCTTATTACTGGTTTATTAGTTGGTATACATACTACATAAGTATTATAAATATTTCTAAACTCTTCTTCTTCAGTTTTGGCAGTACCTGTCATACCTGATAGTTTATTATACATTCTAAATAAATTTTGGAATGTTATTGTAGCTAATGTTTTAGTTTCTTCATTTATAGTGACACCTTCTTTTGCTTCAATAGCTTGGTGTAATCCTTCACTAAATTGTCTTCCATGCATAAGTCTTCCAGTAAATGTATCAACTATAATAACTTTATCATTTTCAACTACATAATCAACATCTTTTTTAAATCCATAATTAGCTACTAATGCTTTATCTAAATTATGTACCATTACACTATTAGAAATATCATACAAATTATCTAATTTTAATAATTCTTCTGCATGTCTTACTCCATCTTCAGTAAGAGTAACTCTTTTAGTTTTTTCATCTACTACATAATCATCTATTTTTAAGGCTTTAGCTACTCTATCAGCTTCTTTATAAACATTAGCACTCTTTGCAACTCCACCTGAAATAATTAATGGTGTTCTTGCTTCATCTATTAAGATTGAATCAACTTCATCTATAATTGCAAAGTTAAGTCCCCTTTGAGTTCTATTTTCTTTTCTTACAACCATATTATCTCTTAAGTAATCAAATCCTACTTCATTATTAGTTGTATATGTTATATCAGCATTATATGCCTCTTGCTTTTCTTGTGGACTCTTATCTCTTGTATTAATTCCAACACTTACTCCTAGCATTTCATATATTGGACCCATCCATTCTGCATTACGAGTTGATAAGTATTCATTTGTTGTAATAACATGAACACCTTGTCCACCAAGAGCATTCAAATAAGCTGGTAATACTGTTGTTAATGTTTTACCCTCTCCAGTTTTCATTTCTGCAATATTACCCCTATGAATTGCAATTCCACCTATTAATTGTACTCTAAATGGTTTTTCACCTATTGCACGATAACAAGCTTCTCTTGCAAGAGCAAATGCTTCAACTAAAATATCATCAAGAGTTTCTCCTTTACTTAATCTTGTTTTAAATTCATCAGTTTTAGCTTTAAATTCAACATCTTTTAGTTTTTGCATATCTTCATCTAAAGCTTCTATTTCTGTAACTAATTTATCTATTTTCTTTAGTTCTTTTGTTTCATAATCAAATATACTTTTTAAAAATCCCATGTCTATTTCCTCCTAATAAATATTATAACATAACGTTAAAAATGTAACAATATAAAGAAAAAGAGTTAATCACTTTCTAACTCCTTATCATCATTATCTTTTTCTTCATTTTTTTCTTTTTCTTTCTTTTCTTTTTCTATTTTCTTAGAAGAACCAATACCAAACATTTTTAATATATAATATACTTCATACATAATTAATGCTAATGGTGGTAATATTACAAATATTATAAATACTATTTTATTTTTAAAGAAATTTATAATATTTCCAAGACCATTAATAGTTTTTAAATGTGTACCAATTATTGAATTATTTTTATAATTTCCACTATCACCTTCTAAAACATAATATTTTGGATTAGTATCAAGACTTATTTTTTCTACTTTATCAATACTTATATATACTTTATTATTTGAATCAGATTTATATGAAAATATTTCATTTCCTACTTTTATAGTATTTATATTTTCTTTTTTTACTATTACTAATGATCCTTTTTTATATTTATCATTTGAATTATCTTTATTAATTATTACATATACTTTATTATTACTTTCAGTGATTCCATATTTATTTTCTTTTAAAATAAAAGTACAAAGTAAAATAACAAATAAAAAATATAATACAAAAACAACACCTAAAGTAATTTTTATAACTAATTTTTTATCTTTCATACTAACCAACCTTCTTGATTAAATTTTACCATATTTATTTTTATTATAAAAGAAAAAAGTAGATTTCTCTACTATTTTGCATCTATGATACCATAATCTCCATCGTTTCTCTTATAAGCAACATTGATTCTATCAGTATCTACATTTTTAAATACAAAGAATGTATGACCTAATAATTCCATTTGAGTTATGGCTTCTTCTTCATCTATTGGTTTTAAGAATACTTCTTTTCTTCTTACAATAGTTTGGCCATCTTCTTCAAAATAATCTTCAATTTCCATATCAGGTACTACTTCTTTAGTAGCTCTTTTATTACTTATTTTTCCTTTATATTTTTTAAATTGTCTTTCTAGTTTATCAACAACTAAATCAATAGCAGAATATAAATCTTCATTAGTTACTTCTGCTCTTATATTATATTTACCACTCCAAATAGTAACTTCTACCTTTTCATCTTTCCCTTTAGCAGAAATCAAAACTTTTGCTTCTACTACATCATTATCATCTAAATATTTTTCTACTTTAGATAACTTACTTCTTATGTAATCATTAATTGAGTCTGTAACTTCTAATTTGTTACCACGTATATTATATTTCATACACATATCCTCCTAACTAAAGGATAACATATAATCAAGATTTATTCTACTAATTTTACTCTTTTTTACATATTTTTATGCAAAATAAAATACACATTATTAGTGTATTTATAGAAGTTTTAGTTCTATCTCTTTTACATCAACAGCTTGACATCCTTTAGCTGTTTTAATTAATCTAAAATCAACTAATTCATCTTGCTTAAGAGACTTAAAACCATTTTGATCAATAGAAGTATAATGAACAAATACATCTTCATTTACTAATCCTGAATATTCAATAAAGCCATATCCTCTTTGATTATTAAACCACTTCACACGACCTCTACTCATATAACACCTTCCTTCCTGTACTAAATATAACATATATCTATTTTTATGTACTAGAAAAGAATACTCTATATTTCGACATTATTTTTTAGTTTTTGTTTAAAATACTAATATTATTGTATAAACTTAATTTTTTATTATTGCAAAGAAAAAATACACAAACTTCGTGTATTTAAACAACAGTGAGTTCAACTTCCTTTACATTAATTGCTTGTGAACCTTTAGCAGTTTCAATTAATGTAAAGTCTACTATTTCGCCTTCTTTTAAAGACTTATAGCCTTCTTGCTCAATAGATGAATAATGAACAAATACATCTTCGTTTACTAATCCTTCGTATTCAATGAAGCCATAACCTTTTTCATTATTAAACCATTTTACACGACCTCTACTCATATAACACCTTCCCTTCATAAATATCTTAGCACATCTATTATTCATGTACTATAGAAAGGATACATTATAATTCGACAATATTTTTAATTATGTCATTAAATGTTATATTTTTGTCATTAACTATTAATTAATAATTTTTCTATTTCTTTTCTATGTGATAAAGATACTATATGAAAACTATTACCATCTTTAAAATAAACTTTAAGATTATTCCAATCAATTTTTAATATATTATTTTTATTTATTATTACTCCTTTTGATGAAACTATAAAGTTATCTGAAAGATATTTTTTAATTTCAGTTAAAGATATATTTTGATAATATGTTTCTCCAGTTGTAACTATTTTAGTCTTTCTTCCATCTCTTTGAATATAATTAATACTTGATAAATTAATAATATATTCTACATTCTTATATGTATATCTATAAAATTTTTCAAAATTTAACATTTTTATACATATATCTATATTTTCATATATAGATATATTCATATTATTAGAATTTACTATTAAATCTAAAATATATAATTTAGATTTTAATACTTGAATACTATATTTATCACTTTTATCAAAATATATAAATGGAGTAACCCAATCATTCTTTTCATATCTAACATATTTAATAATATCAAGATTACTACATGATGGTGAATTTAAATCAACAAAGAAAATTGAATTACCTTTATCTTTATTAATATAATCCTTTAATTCATCGTTAAAACAATCAAATTCATGTATTTTAAAAAGTATTTTATTACTCATCATTTTACTAATAATTATTTTATTAATTTTAGTTCTTTCATTTATATTATTATTTACTATAACAAATTTTATCATATTATCACCCTCCTGATTAATTTTATTGCTAAATTTTGTGCAAAAAATAAAACTAGAATTTAGTAATCATGATGTAAAAAATAAGTAAAACTAATTCTAGTTTATTTTAATACTTTTTGATTTACTTTTTAACTTATGAATTTAATTTACGAATTTAATGCCATGTTTAGTCCACTTGCTTGATCATATACATCAGCTGCAGTTCCATAAAAATCAAAAACATTTCCATAGCCTAACATATCCAAAGTATATAGTTTACTATTTGCTTCTGATATTTGTCTCATTGCATGTTGATAACTTGCAAATACTCTACCTGATTTTTTGGCATAGTAAGAAGTCGAAACTATAATATTTGTTGTATCTGGAATCAATACAGAATAACCAAAGCCATTATCAAATTTTTTAGGTGAGCTATACGTTTTATCATAATTTTTTCCTTGAACTACTGCCATTCCATATAAAGTAACTTTAGTATTATCTACTAACGTACCTATAACATCATAACTTGTAGTTACTGGTGTACCTGCCCAATTGACTATAATAGTAACCAAGCACTCATCATTTAAACATGATTTACTTAATGTCATCGTTCTACCTTTTTCATATACTTCAATAATAGGCATATACTCAGGTGTTTTAATTTTTTCTATTGGTTGACTCACTAAACCTAATTCCCTAATTTTTGAAATACTCTCAGCAGTTACAAATTTTTGATAGCCTTCATAATACATATTAGTTATAAAATCATATTCATCTTTTGATAGCTCTACTCCATTATCATTTGCATAATAACTTTCAGCTTTAACAAATGAAAAACTTAACAATATCAAAAATAAAGCAAATAAAACCTTCTTCACAAAAAACACTACTCCTTTCACAAACAAAATTTTAAATTTACTATATAAAAAAGTAAAGTGCAATTTTTGCACATCCCTTTTTTAATCAAAAATATATTCTTTTATATACTTATTATAATATTGATTATATAATTCTTCTTCATCATGACAATTAGCAGAAGTACACTTTATTTCATTATTACTATTTACTATAAAATTATTGTTTGATTTATCAACATAAATAAATTTATTTAAAAGAATTGAATAACTAATATTTATATTATTTTCAATATTTATATAAAATGTTGAATCTTTTATAAAATAACTTAATCTTACATTATCTTTTTCTAAAACATAATTACCATCTTCTAAAGTAAATTCTTCTTTTATTTTAGTTGGAATATTAGTATCTGTTTTTGATAAACTTGTTACTCCACCATTTTCATTATCAAATATCATATCATCATTAGTAAAATTTGTTTTGAAATTTAATTTTATTATTTCATCATTTATATTAATATATAAATTATTTTTTAAGTCTTCTATATTTTTAGCATTAATAATTGAATCATAACCGAAAAAATCAACTAGTATTCTATCTGGTGTTCCTTTATATACTTGTATTTCTTTATCATTATTTTTATATATTAATTTTATTTCATTTACCATTTCATTATTATCATTATTTCTATTTATAATTTGTCCTATTTTTAAATATGATTCTTCTCTAGTAGTTATTAAAATACCGTCAATTATATTATAATTTTCTGATGTTCCACCAACTCTATATACTTGTGTTTTATTATAAGTTTCATAAAAATAATATATTAAAAATGTTATACCAATAAGGACTATAGCCAGTGATAAAAATATTGTTGTTATTTTTGATCTTCTATATTTAGTGTTTTGATCAACTAAATAATCTAAGAAATTTTTTTTAACTGCACTTTGATTTTGTTGATTATTAGTTTCACCATATACAAGTTCATCTAAACTTACATTAAACATTTCACTCATTTTTACTAAGTATTTTAAATCTGGTATATGTTTCCCACTTTCCCATTTACTTATAACACTTCTATCAATAAATAATTCATTTGCTAGTTCTTCTTGACTCATATCTCTTTTTATTCTTAAATCTTTAATAAGATTTCCAATCTTTTTTGGATTCATAACACTACTCCTTACCATTTTTATTCTCAATGATATTTCTACATTCTCTATGATAATCTTAGCATAAAATATTTAATTTTAGAAGTGTCAATATTGCACAACAAATTAAAAAAACAATAATTTTTTCTTATTGTTTTATTCTAATTCATTTACTTTTAATGTATATAAATTTTCAGGATCCATTGGATTTTCTTTATAATAAACTTCAAAATGTAATAGTGATTTATTTTCTGTATCTAATTTAGATGAAGTAGAACTTGCAATTATTTCACCTTGTGATACTTTATAGCCTGTAGCTACTAAAACATCTGTTACATTACTATAAACTGTTTTTAAATTATCATTATGTTTTATAGTTATAACTTTTCCATATACTTCATTTTCTTCAACTGATATAATTTCACCATCTAATACTGATAAAACATCAAAATCTTCATCATTTACATAATCTACTCCTTTATTTTGCATATATGTATTTTCAAAATAAATAAGTGATCCTTCTTGTTTTTCTTTATCTGTTTCAAAATCATAAAAATATTTTCCTACTTTTACTTTATCATCAATATATGGTCTTATAATAGTATCACTTTTTGTACTAACAACTGGACTTAAATCACTTTGAAAAAAATCATCAAGTGTATAATTATATTTTGGTTCTTCAGTTAAATAATTTTTTACACCTGTCACTACTAACATTACACTTACAACCATTACTGCTATTACACCAATATAAATTGTTGGCATTAAATATTTTGTATACTTTTCCATAAATTCACTCTCCTAGTTATAGAGTGAACATTTTTTTAATTATTATTCATTTATTTTTACTCCTGTATAATAATATTTTAGTATTTCATCATATGAATAACCTTTTTTAGCCATAGCATTAGCTCCATATTGGCTCATACCAACTCCATGACCATATCCCTTTGTATCAATATAAACTTTATTATCTTTTCTAGTTATTTCAACATCTGTACTTCTGAGTCCTAAAAGTGTTCTAAAATTAGTACCTTTAAAAGTTTTTCCATTAACTATAACACTACTTGCTCTTCCTGTTGAACTTTTATTCACTTTTATACTATCTACTTTATCTGCATTAATACCTAATTTTTTTAAGAAATCTTTTTCTGTAAAACTAACTGTTTTTTCTTTATAATCATATTCACTATCCCAACTTGAATCTACACTTTTTAAATAATCTAATTTTTGACTAAATACATTTTCACAATTTTCTGTATATCCATTTGAAATAGAAAAATAAAATGAAATAATTACTTTATCTTTATAAGTCATAAATTGATTTTTAGTATCATTTACAGCTTCTTTTATTTTTTCATAATTTTTATCAAAACTACTTCCCCAATTCTTTTTCATTTGATCAACTGAAATATAACACTGATCTTTAGTTGTTGTTGATAACTTATAGTTTTTATTTGTATTTATTTTATATAATGCAAATGTTCTTGATGCTACTGCCATTGCTTTTAACGCTTCAATATCAAAAGATGCTGGCATTTCACAAGCAACTACACCAACTACATAATCTTCTAAATCCATATTTATAGTTTCATCATCATAAATAATATAAACACTTTGTGTTTTATCTTCTTCTACTATAATTTTATCTTCTTGTTTTTGATTAGTGACTTCTTTTGATGATTCTACTTCTATTTTATTTTCTTTATTATATTTATGTTGATAACTTGTTATTAATATTATAAAGACAATAAAAAATACTATGATTTTTCTTTTCATAGTATATTTTATGTTTATTAGTTATTTAATATTCTTGCTTTTTCTTTTTCATATTCTTCTTTAGTTAATACTTTATCTTTATATAGTTTGTTTATTTTTTCAAGATCATCATATTTATCAGTATTATTTACCTTAGTAGTATTTGTTAAATTTTTATTTGAATCATTATTAAGAAAAATATAATAAACTAAACCTAAAATTCCTGATAATTGACAAAGAAATAAGAATACTATTGACCATATTAATATTGTTTCTTTATTTGCTTCAATTTCTGCATCAGATAATTTTGATAAGTCATTAAATTTCATACCACCAATAATAATAGGTACCCCAACAATTAAACCTATAATTGTTATACAACATAATACTCCCAATACTATTGCAAAAATACCAGCAACTTTTAATATTGTTTTATCCATTTTTCAAATCTCCCTTCACTACTTTAAATTTCTAATTTTATCTAATCTTCTTTTATGTCTTTCTTCATCTGATGGTTTAGTATTTATAAAATTATCTAAAATTTCTTCTAAATTTTCTGTATATTCTGCTAGTGTCATAACATTTGCTTGATTATGACTTCTAGATAAGAATGCTTCTCTTGGAGTATTAACTTTAGCTGCTATAATATTATGTATTTTATTAGCTGCTATACTCATACCTATTCCAGTACCACATATTAATATTCCAGCATCTACTTTTTTATTATTAATACCATTACATAATGAAACGGCATAATCTACATAATCTACATTATTTTCTTCATCACAACCATAGTTTTTATATTCAATATTATGTTTTGTTAAATATTCAATTATTCTTTTCTTTAATTCTATTCCATGATGATCATTTGCTATTCCTATTTTCATTTTTCACTTTCCTTTTTTGTTTTTCTTTTTGATGATTTTTCTTCGTATTTAGCTTCTCTTACTTTATTAGTTACTTTCTTTTTTGATGTTTTAGGCTTTTCTTCTGACTCTTCTGTTTCTTCTTTATAATTAGCATCTACTACTAAAGTATGAGCAAGTAAATCATGAAGACCTACACCATCTTCTCTAAATAAAATCATACCTATTGATGTAAATATTAATCCCATATCTATAAAACCAATTACTGAGTTTACAGTTAAAAAACTTGGCTTAGATAATGCTAATAATGTAATTATTGTAGCAGAAGATGTAAGTAAACTATTTATTATTCCACTTCTAATAATAAATTGATATATATTTAATTTTTCATTATTAGTAGAAACAATTTTTATATTTAATAAAGCTTTTCCAATTGTTTTACCACCGTTATAGAATTGAAATATACAGAAATATAAAAATGTTACAATTAAACTTATTATTGAAACATATAATCCATTATGTGCTATATCATAAATTAAATCATTATATTCTTCCCCCATTACCATTTCTGGATTATTACTATCTGAAAATTTAAGAACATATTCTTGATATTCTTTATAAGTATTTTCATATTCTTCTTTATATGGATTAATTAAATCAATATTAGAGAATATTGATACTATTGCTACAATAAGTATACTATCAACTAAATATGCTAATATTCTTCTAAAAACTGGTTTTTTCATTATTTTTTATCCTCCTTTGGCTTTTTATATAAAAATGAGAATAAACTAGATTTTCTTTTTATTAAACCTGTTATTTTATAATCATTATTTATATTCTGATATATTGAATTAGCTAAATCATATAATGAACCTTCTGAAACAGTAAATTGTGCTAAATTTATTACTTCATCATCAATAACTAATGGTACTTTTCCAGAAAAATTAACCTTACATAGTTCTTGTTTTTGATTATATAAATCAACTTGTAGTCCATATAAAGATGTTATGAACATTGAATAATGATTTTCTCTTATATAGTTATCAAGTACTCCAATTACAGCATCTATTTTAGAAAGTCTATCTTTTATTTCTTCTATTGTTTTACATGAACTAATTTCATAATTTATTATAATCAATTCATTATTTAAAGATTTAACTATTTCTAACATTTTATTAGGATCATAAATAAATCCATCATCTGTAGGTAAATATTTTAAATCTTCATCAATTACATTTCTAAGACCCGTTAAATAATAATTAATATTTGGACAATTATCTTTTTTATCCATTACTATACATTTCGCATTTATACTTTTTATAGAATTTAACATATAATTTGAAGATACTGCATAATTATACATAAATGGTACTTGTATTTTATCACATTTTATAGGAAATAATGAATAGAACTTAATAGTATCTAAATTTAGAGTTCTATATTTTTGAATATATAATTCTTGAATAAATGAATTAAGATTAATACTAGCATAATTAAATATTATTACTTGATCATTTTCTTCAAATTTATAATCAAGATTTACTGAAAATGTTCTAGTATCAAATGGTTTTGTTTTAGTTTGAGATAATACTTGAACTTTTTTATCTAAGTCTTTCCATTTTTCACCAGCTTCAGTTAGCATACATTTTACATATTCTTTCATACCAGTCATATTTGCAATATTATTTTCTCCAGCTATTACACCTAATTTTACATTAGCTCCTAATTCATAACTTAATATTTGGAAACCTCTATCTATATCTTTATAATCGTTAAGTGATTTTTGACAAAGAATAATATGTATAAATATTTTAGCTTGTGTTTGTGATTGAATAGTTCTTAAATATGCTACTAAATGATCTACAGTACTAGCTGAATCCCAATAACAAATAATATGTAATCTTGAATTTAAATTATTAACTGTTGTAGTTATATTAGTTAAAAGATCATTAGTTAATGTTTCATTATTTATATTATTTTCTATCACACTATATGTTAATGGTTCATTTATACCCATACTGAAATTTCTATATGCACTAATATAATCTAAGTAATTATTTGGAATAGATACAAATACTCTTTCTTTAGTAAGTCTATCCATATTAGGCATTAACTCACCAGAATAAATATTATATGAATCAGCTTTTTCAACACCAAAACCATTTATTAGTAGTAATATATTTCTCTTCATATTATCTCCTTTATTATTTTTTTATAATATATTATTATATCATCTTTTTCTTCTTTTTTAAATGCTTATATACTTCCATAATGACAAGTATTGGTAAAGATATTAAGAATAATATTATTAGATTATAATATGGTATTTGATATGTTTGTAAGAACTTTGATAAGAATGGTACTTCCATAATTATTATTTGTAGTAAAATACTTGATACAATTGTAAATAATACAAATGGGTTTTTCTTAAAACTATTTTCAAAGATGCTTTTACTTTCACTTCTACAATTAATAACATGTATATTTTGAATAAATACCATTAATGCTAAAACATAACCTCTTGCGTGAGCTACTTCCATATTAAATTTATTTATTAATAAATACCATACAAAGAATACAAGTATACCAATAAATAAACCTGATATTAATATTTGTTTAACAAGTTCACGTTCAAATAAGCTTTCTTTTGTATCTCTAGGTTTTTCTTTCATAATTGTATCTGTTTCTCTTTCAAAAGAAAGTGCCATATCTTGAAGACCATCAGTTACTAAATTTAACCAAAGTAATTGAATTGCTACAAGTGGTATTGGTAAATTAAATGCAATTGCTAGTACAAAGAATAATACTTCTGCTAAACCACAAGATAATAACATTAATGATATTTTTCTTATATTTGAATAAGCATTTCTACCTTCTTCTATTCCTGCTACTATTGATGCAAAATTATCATCTATTACTATCATTTTAGCTGTTTCTTTTGCAACATCAGTACCACTTCCCATAGCAACACCAATATTTGCTGCTTTTATAGCTGGAGCATCATTTACTCCATCTCCTGTTACTGCCACAAATTCACCTTGTCTTTGCAATGATTCAACTATTTTCAATTTTTGAAGTGGTGTTACTCTTGCAAATACTCTTTTATCTTTTATAAATTCATCAAATTTATCTTCATCTTCAATGTAAAAATCCAAATCACTTCCAGTAGTAACTTCACTTTTATCTTTTAACATATCTAAATCTTTTGCAATAGCATAAGCAGTAAGCGCATGATCTCCTGTGATCATTAATACTTTAATACCTGCATTTTTACATTCTTTAACAGCAGCATGCGCTTCTTTTCTAACTGGATCTATAAATCCAACTAAACCTATAAAATTCAAATTATCTATATCTTTTTCACTATATTTTTCTTTTTCTTTAATTTCTCCATCACAAAGAGCAATAACTCTATATCCATTTGCTGCCATTTGTTCATTTTGTTCTAATATTTCTTCTTTATTTAATTTTGTTTGTTTTCCATTTTTATAAGAATGTTTACAAAATTCTAATATTACTTCTAAAGATCCTTTAGCTGTACAATAAACTTTATCATCTTTTTTATAAACTACTGCACTAAATTTCTTTTCTGATTCATATGGTACTTCATATAATTTTTTATATTCTATTTTATTTGTTTTTAACTTTCTTGATAAAGCTAAAAATGCAATATCAATTGAATCTCCAAAAGAATCCCATTTTCCATTTGTTTTTTCTAACATTGCTTCATTATTTATAAGACCTAGTGTAGATATATATTCAGCATTTTTAATATTAGAATTATTTATTGGTATAATATGTCCTATATCATTATAACCATTTCCTTCAATATCAAATTCTTCATTATCTGGTAACATTATTTTTTTAGCAGTTTGTTCATTTACAGTAAGTGTTCCTGTTTTATCACTTGCTATTACTGTACAACTACCTAAACTTTCTACTGAATTTAATTTTTTTACTATTACATTTCTTTTACTCATTTTATTTGATCCAATAGTAAGTGCCATTGTAAGTGCAAGTGGTAATCCTTCTGGCATTGCTGATACAGAAAGAGCTACTACTGATAAAAATATATCAATTGCTGAATAATTTTTTGTATACAATACGATACCTATTATTATAGATATTCCAACTATGATTAATGTTATTTGTTTTGAAAATTTTTCCATTCTAATAGTTAGTGGTGATTTTGTATCTTCTGTTGTTGTAACTTTTTCTGCTATTTTACCTACTTCTGTTTTAATACCAGTAGATGTTACTACTGCAAGAGCACGACCTGTTAATACTGATGTTCCTGCATATAACATACATTTTTTAGATATTTCACTAGAAGAAGATGGTTCAAAAGTTTTAGTAACTCCAATACTTTCACCAGTAAGTACTGATTCATTTACTGTTAAATTATTAGTAGTTAGAAGTCTTGCATCTGCACAAACTACAGTACCTGGTTCTATTACTATTATGTCTCCAGGAACTATTGTTGATGAATCTACTTCAAAATGTTTATTTTCTCTTATTACTTTTACTTTAACCTTTATTAAATTTTTAAGTGCTTCACTATTTTGTTCTGCCTTATATTCTTGAATAGTTGATACTACTGCATCTACTAAAATTATAAATATAATAGCAAAGCCATCTACTATTTCTCCTACTACAAATGATAGTATTGCAGCAACTATTAATACATAAATAATTGGATCATTTAATGCACTTAGAAATATTTCTATTTTTGTTTTTTTCTTTTCTTTTGGAAGTTCATTTAATCCATATTGTTTTAATCTTTTTTTTGCTTCTGATACTTTAAGTCCACTAAGAGAACTATTAAATTCTTTTAATACTTTTCCTTTTTCTAATCTACTATAATCTTTATTCATATTTTCACCTTTACTATTATATTTATTATAAGTTATATTAATAGTTTTTTCAATAATTCATATATAAAAAAGAAATTGAATCAATTTCTTTAGTTTTTAGTAATTAAAAATTTATATATATCATTTTTATCTTTTACTCCATTTATAATATCATATATTAAATTAATTATAGGTATTTTAACTTTCTTTTTTCTTACTAATTTATGTATTGACTCTAAAGTGTACATACCTTCTACAGTAGTATTTTTTAAATATTCTTCTAGTTCTTCATTTTTAGCTCCTCTACCAATTAAATATCCAAAACTAAAATTTCTAGATGTTTTAGAAGTACAAGTCATTAAAATATCACCAAATCCAGCATATGATAATATTGTATTTTTTCTTCCACCTAATACATATATTAATTCCTTAATATCATTCATACTTTCAGTTAAAAATAATGCTCTCGTAGAATCTGTTACTCCCATACCTTCTAACATGCCAGAAGCAATTGCCATAACGTTTTTAATACTAGCACATATTTCTACTCCTATTATATCTTTGCTTCTTCTAAATCTTACTTTATCATTTTCAAATGCCTTTCTTACTATTTCTTCTACTTTATTACTTTTAGTTGCTAAAGTAAGTCCGATTGGAACATCTTTAATAATATCATAAGCAAAGGTAGGTCCAGATATAATAGCATAACTATTATCACAAATACTTGTAAATACATCATGTAAAAATCTACATGTACCTCTTTGTATACCTTTTGTTGCTATTAAAACAGGTATTTTTTTATCAATAAATTTATTCATTTGCTTAATAGTATCTTCAAATGCAAAAGCTGGTACAGATATTATTACTAAATCTGTATTTGATAAACTTTCTTTCAAATTATTAGTTATTTTTATTTCTTTTGGTATTTTATATCCATTTAATTTAGAACTTTCTCTTTTTAAATTTAATTCTTCTATTTTATTTTTATTATAATACCATACTATAACTTCATTTTTATTTTTATTTAATATACTTGCAAGTGCTAAACCATATGCACCAGCACCTAACATAGTTACTCTCATATCTCACTTCCTAAATAATTTTTTCATATGTTATTATATCATTTTTTTATTTATAAAAAAAAGAAATGTGATTATTCACATTTCTCTTTACCATTAACTATTCTTGTTTTTCCTGTCTTAGTATATCCTTTTAATGAATTACTAGAACTCCATTTATATACATAAGATTTAGTTGTTTTCTTAGTAGCTTTTGCTTTAGTTTTTTCTTCACCATATAGGTTACATTTTTCTCCTTCTAGTTTATAACCAGTTGGACAAGATTTTGTGTAAGATTCTTTATTTTCTACTTTATAACACATTTTATCTTTTAATGTATAACCATTAGGACAACTACAATTAACAGTTCCATTTTTAACTTGATAACATTTTAAGTTTGCTCCACTACCTTCTTTAACATCAGTATTAGCAGGACAACTATATGATTTTTCAACTTTATAACATTTTAAGTTTGCTCCGCTACCTTCAGCAGTTGTTCCAGCAGGACAACTATAAGTAGTTACTGGATCTGTTGTAACAGTTACATCTCTATAACATGTAGATTGAACTTGTTTTTCTACATCTCTATAACATGTATCTGTATATTCTTCTTTAACATCACTACAGCTTTGTACTGGTACGCTTCTATAGCATACATCACAACTTGATTGTAATACTCCACCTACAAATTTAGTTTTACAATTACAAGAGTATGCTTCTGATGTAGATGATTCTGTACATTTTCTCTTAGTAGTTGATTTAGTACAATCATAAGCTTCTCTTTCAGTCTTAGTTGTTGTACAAGCATAAGCTTGTTTTTCAACTCTTGTACTACCTGGAGTAGTTTTTACTATTCTATCAACATATACTTTATTTTCTGTAACATTTGTTTTTAATTGTGTTTTACTACCAGATGTAACTGAACAACTAGCTGGTGTAGTATATGTAGTAGTTTCACTTCTTTTAACTGTTGCATTTTTACTATCTTTTAATACTGTTTTATAACAATATTTACCATTTAAAGTTGCACCAGATGCACAACTATAAGTTGTTTTTGTACTTGTAACTTGTTTTTTGAATTGATATTGAGTTATCTTTTCAATACTACATTTCTTTTCACAATTATTATCTTTACAATAATTATGACATCCTAATACTTTAACAGTAAAGTCGCTTTCTTTATTACATACTAAGTTAGTTTTTAATTCATATCCGTTTTCTGTTTTAACAACACTTACATATGAACTATATAAATTACATGGATTACCATCTTCATCAACAAATGGTAATATTAATTTTTTATTAATCATTTCATCAAGTGTTATTTTAACTTCTTGACCTAATTCTTTAGGCATTTTATCGTCAGTGAAATAACTTTCACCAGCTTCTTGCATATATTTTATATTTTCTCTAAATACATTACTATAAAAAGGTTTCATATTTGGAACATTTTTATTAAATAACCAAATTAGAATAAATATAAATAATCCTGCAAATATGATCTTAACTAGTAAATCAAATATACTAAAACCATTTCTTCTTTCATTACTATACATATTCAAAACCCCCTTTAAATCTATTTTGTTAATTTCATTGTGTCTAAATGATCATATTTATATTCTAAAGTATCAAGTAAATCTTGTGTAAATGCTATTGATTCTGGTTCAGCATCTACTTCAACTCCAGCAGCTTTAGCAATAACTGTATTCCATTGACCACTTGTAATTCCTACGAAGATTTCATTTACTGGAATTTCTTGCATTTCTTTTGAATTATAATCTATACATGAATAAATACATACTGGTTGCATAGCATTTAAATTATATTCAAATGCATATGATGCATAAGGTGCCATTGTTGACATATAAGCAAATAATCTATCTTTAGCATTAAAGTTATATGGATTCATATCACCATACATTCCTTGAACAGCCCATTCATTCCACATTTTTTCACCAAGAGATGCAATTGCTGCTCTAGTTTTTTCAGCACTTCTTTCATTTCTACCTTCAGCTATTTTTGCATAATCTTCATCATATCTTTTTACGAAATCTTGTAATTCTGTATTATCTAAAGTAAATAGATATGTTGGAACATGATATACTTGATCAAATTCTGGAGATGATGCATAATTTCCTATTAATTCTGTATAAACTTGACCCCAATCATCAACCATATTAATATCAAATATTTTATTTCCATTTTCGTCAACTGGTAATTCACCATTCATAACTCTAATTACGTTAGCAATTTTATCAACTGTAACATAATCTTGTTCACCTTGAGTCATTTGACCTAAAAATTGTTTATAATAATTGTCATATATATATTGTGCTCTTGCATTTACTTGTTCATCATTTGTTATATCTGTGAATGTACCAAATTCTCCTAATTTTAAATTTGATGTTAAATTTGGTGTTTCAGTAGTTTCTGGAAGTTCTACAACTTCTTCAGTTATTTCTTCAGTTACTTCTGGTGAAGGTGTAACTTCTAAATCGTTTTCACTTTCATCATAAGTTGCATCTTTTGCTTGATCAGCAATTGCATATCCAGCAGCTCCTGCAGCTCCAACTCCTAATAATGCAAGTGTAGCAGCAGCCCATCCTTTAGCATGTGATTTTTCTTCTGTTGCTGGTTCTGTAACTTCAAAATTATCCTCCATAACTGGATCTGGTAATACATATCCATAATCATTATACTTTTCATTTAATGAATTTAATGTTTCAGCATCAACTTTACCATTCATTAAATTAACTAAATCTTTTTGAGCAGTTAATATATTTTGATTGTTTTCTATAACAGCATTATATATTCTAACAATCTCCTCTTTATTACCACTCTTTTTTGCTTCTTCAAATTCTACACGAAGAGAAGCATCTTCCTTTCTGTACTCTGCTATTTTACTTCTAATAACAGATATTAAATTTTCCTTATTCATTTACCTTTACCCCCTTTGTAAATTGTGAACATATTATATCACATACTTACAATTTTGTCAACATTTATATTCTTTTTAATAAAAATTGACTTAATGCCTAATATTATTGCATAAAAAAAGAAAATAGTCAAGACTATTACTTTTATTATTTTTTTCTTCTTTTAGAATCTTTTTTATTATTGCTTTCTTTCTTAGTTTCAAAGTGTTGCATTAGTATTTTATCTAATTTAAATTCTAATAAAGTAAATACAAATATTACAAAATAAATTATTCCTTTAAATATATCTTTATATATAAATATTGATTTGATATATTCTTTAGAACTATCAATATAATTCATATTATTAATAACAATGTATTCTAAAATATAACTATTAAATATTCCAAGTATTAAAATAATTATTAACTTACTAATTCTAGCAGTACTATAATATTTCTTATAATTATATGCAGTTGGTACAAGAAAAAATATAATAAGTAAATTTATAAGCAAATATATAAGTCCATATAAAGTATTATCTATTATAAAATATTTAACTAATTCTATTAAAAAAAGCAAAATATATAAAACTGTTATTATATTTAATGTTAACTTTTTATATTTATACATATTAAACCTCCTAACAAGTTAAATTTCTAATTAAATTATATCACTTATCATAAATTAAGTAAATTTATTACTTTTTATGAAATAATATGCTAATATATATTTAGGAGATTTCTTTATGAGACATGAGTTAATATTTGAATTTATTAAAAATGGTAATTTTAGTAAAAATAGTATTGATAAAATAAAGAAAAAATTACTTTTAACTGATAAGCAATTTTTAAGAATGATTTTTAAATTATTAAACTCTCTTTTAGCAAAAGTTGCTAGTTATAGATATTATATTCCTTTAATTAGAAATTGTTGTAATCTTATTTATATATTATTTAACGATTATGATTTAAAAGAAGAGGACGTAGAAATAAATAAACTAAGAATAAATAAATCAAAAATGGCTATTATAGCTAATGCTAATAAACTTAATAGTGATGAATTAAGATATTGTGCAAATAAATTAGATCAAATAATGTTAGATAAATATTTAAATACTGAAGATTTAAAAAAGTTTGTTATTAGTTTAATTGATAAAAAAGAAGACATAAATATTATTAAACAATTTACTAACAATTATAAAGGATCTTTAATAGCTGCTGATTTATTTAATTATGTATTTTTTAAATCTATTTATTCTCTTCAAAATAATGATTGTGATATTTATTATTATATAGCTCTTTTAAAATTATTTTATACACCTAATATTGATAGAGATGAATATGTTAGAATATTAAATCTTGCTAGTGATGATCAAAATGAATTTGCAAACGAAATATATTTTATATTATATGGTATGAAAAAAGCTTTAAAGAAAGAAGATATAATAAAGAAATATGGTATTGTAGAAGATTTAAAATCATTTAATATAAGATCATCAAAAGAAAATAATGATGATATATTATTCACTATTGATGATGAATCTACTATTTTAAGAGATGACGCAATAAGTATTAAAAAAGATGGTAATAAATATATTATTGGTATACATATTGCAGATGTTGGTAAATTTTTAAATCCTAAAAGTGAAATGGATATTCAAGCATTAAATAATTATAAATGTTTATATTTACCAAACAAAGGTATTAGAATTTTTCCAAGTAATGTAGAAGAAAGACTTTCTTTAAATGAAAATAATATAAGAGATATTATTAGTTTATATGTAATATTAGATGATAGTGGTAATATTATAGACTATTATTTAAAAGAAAATAGTGAACTTATAAATAAAAATTTAATTTATAAACAAGTAGATGATATTATAAATTATAATTTAAAAAGTGAACTTGATTATAAATTAAGAGATTTATATTATTTATCTTGTGCTATTGGAAGAGGTAATAATAAAGATGCTTATTGGGTTAATAAAAATAAATTAAAAGAAAATTATTTTACTCTAACTTCTAAAGGTGAAAGAATTGTAAGTGAATTTATGATTTTGTATGGTTATTTACTTGCTAATATTGCAAATGATAATAATTTTCCATATGTATATAGAATTCAAAATAAATCTTATTTAAATGAACTTGCTAAAGACTTAAATATTGATGTTGATTCTTCTACACAAGCTATGATTAATAGTATTTATCTTCCAAGTAAGTATTCTAAAACTCCAGGATATCATAATGGTCTTAATCTTGATATGTATTCTCATTCAACTGATGCATTAAGAAGATATCCTGATACTTATAATCAATATTTATTACATAAATTTTATTTTAAAGATAAAAAATTTGATTTTAATCAAGAAGATTTTGACTTTTTAGTAGATTATTTTAATCAAAGAAATATGGAATTAAATTTAATGAGATATGAATATATTAAATCCAAAAAACCAAACTAAAAGGAATTAGACACCCATACTAATTCCTTTTTTCTTTAATATTATTTTTCTTATTATATCAAATGGTATTACACTAAAAGCAATTAATATCATTATTTCAAATTCATATATTGTAAGTCCTGTTGTTCTAAATACTTCTCCACCATAATATATTAATGTTATTTGTACTATTGTTATAAATAAGAATATTAATAGGAAAACTTTATTTTTAAATAGATTAGAAAATGTATTTATTCTATGTGTTCTTGAATTAAATGCATTAAATATATCTATAAATATAAAAAGTCCAAAGAATGCTGTCATTAAATATTTATTATTTACATCATATCTATATAGTGAATATATGAATGGTGATTTTAAAAACCAAATACAAAGTAACATAGAATATATACCATCTAAAAATATTTGACTTTTCATATATCCATTAATTATTTTTTCATTTTTACTTTTAGGTTTTTCTTCCATATATTCAAGTAGTGCTGGTTCAAATGAAAATGCAAGTCCTGCGAATGTATCCATAACCATATTAACCCATAATACTTGTACTACTGTAATTGGAGATAAAATGCCTATAAAAGGTCCTATAATACTAAGTAACACTGCACAACAATTAACACTTAATTGAAATATTACAAATTTTCTAATACTTTTAAATATTGTTCTTCCATATAATATTGCACTAGATATAGACATTATATTATTATCTAGTATTACTATATCACTTGTTTCTTTTGCTATTTCTGTTCCACTACCCATTGAAAAGCCAACATTAGCTTTTTTAAGAGCAGGAGCATCATTTACTCCATCTCCTGTCATACCTACTACTAAATCTAATTCTTCTGCTATTTTAACAAGTCTATTTTTATCTTGTGGAAGGCTTCTACTTAATACTTTTAATTTAGGTAGTATTTTCTTTATTTCTTCATCATCTAAATTATTAAATTCTTCACTTGTTAAAACTATATCATCCCTACTATCAACTATTTTTAATTCTTTAGCAATAGAATATGCTGTTTCTTTAGCATCTCCAGTTACCATTACAACTTGAATTCCTGCTTTTTTAATAAGTTCTATTCCTTTATATGCTTCTTTTCTAATAGTATCTTTTAAGAATATAAAACCAACTAATGTTAAATCTTTTATATCATTATTATCACTAATAGCAATAGCTAAAACTCTTTCACCATTAGATGTTTTTGAATTAATATATGCTTCTATTTTATCTTTTTCTATAAGTACTCTACTACTACCATCACTTTTTAAATATTTATTACATTTATTAAGTATTATTTCATAAGCACCTTTTACAAATATAGTTTTATTATTATAGTTAGTTGTTACTGTTGAATATTTAACTTTACTATTAAATACTTCTTTATCTAATATTTTATATTTACTTTTATCATCACTTTTAACAAATTCTAAAACTGCTCTATCAGTTGTATTTCCACCTTCACATTTTCCTTCACTAAAAAATGATTCATTATTATAAACTAAAGATTGATAAATAATATCATAATTAATAGAATGTTTAATATCTTTAATATTATTATATTCTTTTAATTCACTAGTTGTATATCTAATCATTTTAAGCTCACCTTCAGTAAGTGTACCTGTTTTATCTGTGAATAAAATGTTTAGAGAACCTGATGTTTCAATACCTACAAGTTTTCTTACTAAAACATTTTTCTTTAAAAGTCTTTTCATATTAGATGATAATACTAAAGTAATCATCATTGGAAGTCCTTCTGGTACTGCCATTACTACTACTGCTACACTTAATGTAAGAGCATAAACAAAATGTGGAAAAAATATTTCAAAATCAAATATTTTACTTAAATCAAAATTATTAGGTATTATTACTGCATTAAACATATATGAAAGAAATACAAGTATTGCTCCAATATAACCTACTTTACTAATTACTTTAGCTAAATCAGTAAGTCTTGATTTAAGTGGACTTGGTTCACTCTTCTCTTGAATATCTTGTGCTATCTTTCCATAATAAGTTTTATCTCCTACTAAAGTAACTCTCATAACAGCATTTTTTTCAGTAATTATAGAACCCATATAAATAACATCATTAATATTTTTTTGTTTTTCAAATGTTTCACCAGTAAGTGAACTTTCATTAACATTAACTTCTCCTTCTATAATTACTCCATCAGATGGTACTTTATCTCCACTATTTAAATATACAATATCCCCTACTACTACATCATCCATATCAATTACTTGTTTCTTACTATTTCTTAATACTTTAACTTTTATAGTACTATTTTCTTCTGATAATTTTTCAAAGGCTTTTTCACTACCATACTCACTAATTGCAGAAATAAATGATGCTAAAAATATAGCTACTGCTATACCTACAGTTTCATACATATTTGAATCTTGAAATAAAAAAAGTATTTTAATTCCAAGAGCAATTAATAATATTTTGATAATTGGATCATTTAATGATTCAATAACTAATCTAATAAATGAATTTTTCTTTTTATTAGAAAGTTTATTTGTTCCATATAGTTTTCTTGATTCTACTACTTCTTTACTACTAAGACCTGTTTTTTTATTAGTATTCATACTTTTCCTCAATTAATTTTATTAAGCAGCTTTATTTTTAATGACAAAATAGTTTCAAAATGTTAAAATAATTTATAAGAGGTAAAGTAGTATGAAAAGAATTGACAAAAATAACTATTATTTAGACATGGCTGAAGCTGCTTGTGAAAGATCAACATGTCTTAGAAGAAAATGGGGAGCAGTTATTGTAAAAGATGATGAAATAGTATCAACTGGTTATAATGGTGCTCCTAGAGGTAGAGCAAATTGTACAGATTTAAAAAGATGTATTAGAGAAGAATTAAATGTACCAAGGGGAGAAAGATATGAACTTTGTAGAAGTGTTCATGCAGAACAAAATGCAATAATATCTGCTGCTCGTAAAGATATGATTGGTTCAACTTTATATGTAGTTGGAGTTGATCCTAAAACTAATGAATATGTTGAAAATTCAATGTCATGTAGTATGTGTAAAAGATTTATTATAAATAGTGGAATTGAAAAAGTTGTTTTTAGAGATACTAAAACTAAATATAGAGAAGTACCTGTAAGTGATTGGATAGAAAATGATGAAAGTGTTAATGGTACTAAAGGCTACTAGGAGATTATAATGATTTTAGATATAGTTATACCTACATTTAATAAAGAGAAAAGTATTTTAAATTGTTATAATAAAATAAATGATGAACTATCTAATATTAAACATAGATTTATATTTGTTGATGATAATTCTAATGATAAAACTTTTGAAATTTTAAAAACTATTCAAAAAAGTGATGAAGATAATGTAAAAGTAATTAAACTTTCTAAAACTTCAGGGAAAGATACTTGTATATACGCAGGACTTGAAAATACAAAACATAGTTTAGTTTGTACATATGATATGGATTCATGTACAGTATCAAATATTTCTAAAATGTATGAATATATAACAAATCATAATGTTGATATGGTTTGTATGATAACAAATAATGAATTAAATCTTAAAAATAAATTTGTAAACTCATTATTAACAGAAAAATTTGATAATAATAAAACACATAATAGAATAATGACAAGAAATGTTGTTAATTCAATTATCAAATATAGTGAAAATAATAAATTTACAAGGTATACTTATGAATTAATAGGATTTGATACTTATTATATTAAATATGATAATAAATATAATTATTATTTTGATACAAATGAATTAATAAGTCATTCTAATAAATTAATTAATTTAGCTAAGTATACAAGTTATATATTATTAACTATTGCTTTTATTTATTTATTATTTATATTATTTAAATTAATTAGTATAAATAATGAACTATTATTATTCTTTATGTTAGTACTTATATCTATTCAAATACTATTAAATTATTTAATTAATAAATATAATAAAACAAGTAATAAAACAATTTATTTTATAAGTGATAAAATTGGTTTTGATGAAGACTATTTATAATAGTCTTTTTATATTCTTGTTTTTTACTTTATTTGTGATAAAATATATATAAGATACTAATAAAATAGTAAGGTGATTAAATTGAGAAAAAAGGGTTTTACATTAGTAGAGTTATTAGCTGTAATAGCTATTTTAGCTGTATTAATTATTTTGGCATTACCAAATATTTTAAAAATATTTAATAAATCTAGAGAAGATACTTTTGTTGATCAAGTATATAATTTAGTAAAAGCTGCTGAAAATACTTATATGAGTAATCCACTTAATGATAGAAATTTATGCTTTGATAATAAAACAAATCCAATAAGTATTACTGGTAATTCAAAATTGATTTATAGAATTGATTTTTCTAATACTGGAAAAGTAATTAGTATAAATGTAGTAGATGAAAATTATAAATTACGTATCAGTAATGTAAATGGTATTCTATTAGAAGAAATTGGAAATAGTAAATCTGATAAAAAATATAAAGTTTCCAGTAGAGAAAAAGTTGTAGTTATTGAAGCTTGTGATTCAAGTGAAATAAGAGATGAAGTTGAAGGCTCTGGGGAAACAGGAGATACTGGTGATTCTGGTGACACTGGTGATACTGGTGGATCTGGTAGCACTGGAGATAAAGATACTAATAAAGTGTTACCTAAAATTAAAAATGTAACTCAAAAGAAAAATTTATGGGGAGTTACAACAGATAAAGAAAGTTTATACACTTATGAATTAACAGTTGAAGCTACTAGTGAAAATAATAATAATTTGATGTATAGTTTTAATGGTGAAGAGTTCACAACTAGTAATAAATATTATTTTACAACAGGTGGAGAAATCGAAGTTAAAATAAAAGATAAAAATGGAAATGAAGATAAAACAAAAACAACATTAACTATAGAAAGTGGTATTAAAATTGTCATACCTAATGGAATAAAAGCTTCACCTAATAAATGTATTTTAAAAGGTAAATGTAATAATGGTACAGATGTTTATGTAAAAGTAAATAATAGTGAAATAAATAAATTTTATGTAATTAATGATACTGGTAACAAATTATCATTAATTATGAATAAAAATTTAAGTACTGAATCAGCATGGTTTGATGAAAATGAATGGTATAAAATTACTACTAATGCTTATGGACCACTTATTGCTTTAGATACATTAAAAAATGAAACTAGCAACTGGTCAAATATTCCAAATATGAATTATGTATTAAATGATGATGGTGGAGATGATGCTTATTCATCAACAACAATATCTAATGTTAAAACAAGATTAATAAGTCTTACAGAAGTAAATAATGTAGGATGTACCTCTTCAGATAAATGTCCTAAATGGTTATATGAAAACTTAGATAAAAATAAATCATATTGGACTTCTGCTGCATCTAATAAAATAATTTTAAATTTGTATGCATGGACTATAGATTATAATGGAAATCAAAAAGATGTACATATTATAAATAAAAAAGGTATTCGTCCAGTTATTGATATTAATAAATAAAGTAGATTATATCTACTTTTTTATTGCTTATTTATTTTATTCTGTTATAATATATTTCCTATAAAGTGAAGGTGTTTTTATATGTATGAAAATATGTATACTGAAAATGAAGTAAAAACAAAAAAATATAGTGTATTAGAATTAATAAAACCTGAAAAATATGATAGTAAAAATTTATATATTGCTAAAGTTAAATTCCCAAAAAAATTACATAAAGATGACTTTTATACAATAGTATATAAAGAAGATGGAGCATTATTTTATAAAGATATCTTTTATCACGATATTTATGATGGAGATAAAGAAGTAAAAGTTGATTTACCAATTGAAAAATGCAAACAATTTATAGAATGTGATAAGGATTTAGTAAAAACATTTTGTAAACTAAATAACATAAGTCCATATAAAAAAGTAATATGTAATGAAGAAAGTAATAAAAATAATTTAATTCCTATTATTAGATTAGATATTTATATAGTAAATGAAAATAATAAAACAGAAATATTTATAGGAAAATTTCATAAAATGCATTATGAAATGATTAAGGGCGAATGGAAACTTGCAAATTTTAATTGGATGGAAGATATATTAACTAAAAGATATCATAGTAATGTTAAAATAATTGCAAAAATACCATTAATTGCTTATTTAAAAGGATATCCTAAATTAGATATTTCTAAAAAAGATATTAAAAATGCTTTAGAGCAATTTATTTCTGAATATAATTCAAAAGATCTTATTGGTTATCATAAATTCAAAGAAATAGCTGGATCTAATATTTATGAAAATGAAAATATAAGTGAAATTGATGAATTAAAAGAAAAACAAGATGAAGAAAAAAGAATTAATACTGAAAGAGAAGAACTTATTAACAGTGTATTAAATTTATTAAATGCTCTTAATAAAAATGTTCAAAGATTAGAAAAATTAAATAATCCAAATAGTAATATAATGAAAGATATATATCATAGTATTAAGGTAGATGAAAATCTATTATTTGAAAATATCAATGATCATTTTGAAGTTAGAAGTGAATTTATACCTTTATTAAAATTTATTGATTTATCTATAATTACACCTAGTAATTTAAAACTATCTGGTATTGATTGGAGTGAAACTAATTTAGCAAGTTATAATCCGCAACTAGCATATAATAAAGATTTAAGTAATGCTAAATTTAGTGATTCTAATTTATTTGGTGATTTTACAAATTGTAATTTGAGTGGTACTGATTTAAGTAATGAAAAATGGTTAATAGGTATTGAAAATGCTATTACTGATGAGAATACAATACTTTCTAATAATATTAAAAAATACATAAAAAAGCTTGATTAATTAATTTAATCAAGTTTTTTATTATAATCTTATATGACTTTGGGCATTAGTTGATAATGGTGAAAATTGTTTATTTTTATATAGTACATATGCAGCAGCACCTATCATAGCAGCATTATCTGTACAATATTTCTTTTCTGGCATATGCATCTCTACTCCAATACTATCACACATTGATTTTAGTGCTTCTCTTATATGAGTATTAGCAGCAACTCCACCACTAATTAAGAATGTTTTTAAATTATAATTTAGTAGTGCTTTTTTAGTTTTATCAACTAAGTGTTCTGTTACACAATCTTGAAATGAACGAGCTATATCATATTTATTAACTTCATTTCCCCTTTGATGTTCATTATGTACTAAATTATTTACATGACTTTTAATTCCACTAAAACTAAAATTATATGAGTCATCATTTAAAATATTAGGCATTTTATATGTTGGCTCCCCTTGTAAAGCATATTTTTCTACATTAGGTCCACCTGGATATGGTAAATCTAGAATTCTTGCAACTTTATCATATGCTTCACCAATAGCATCATCTAATGTTTGACCTAAATATTCAAATTCATTTTCACTATTCATAAGTATTAAATCAGTGTGTCCACCAGATACAATCAATGAAAGTAATGGATACTCTAATTTATTACCTATCATATTTGCATAAATATGTCCCATCATATGATTAGTTGCAATTAAAGGTTTATTATAAATAAATGCAAGTGCCTTAGTTGCTTCTACACCAACAAGTAAACTACCAAGAAGTCCTGGTGCATAAGTACATGCAAATGCATCCATATCTTCTAATTTCATATTAGCTCTTTCTAAACACTCATCTATAACCATTGTTATATTTTCTAAATGTAATCTACTAGCAACTTCTGGAACTACTCCACCATATTTTGTATGTACATCTATTTGTGAATTAATTACAGTAGCAATATCTTCAAAACCATTTTTAATTATACTAACACTAGTTTCATCACAAGAAGATTCTACTGCTAAAATATATACATCTTTCATTATTTCACCTTCTCCATAATTATTGCTGTATCTTCACCATAATATCTTTCTCTTAAACTAATTTCTTTAAATCCAAGTTTACTATACAATTTAATTGCTTCAATATTATTTTCATTTACTTCAAGCATTATTCTACTATAATCTTCTTCTTCAATCATTTTATTCATAAGTGAAGTAGCAATACCTTTTTTTCTATCTTCTTCATTTACAAATAGATTCATAATATCAACTACACCATCTACTAATCTTATTTCTAAATATCCTAGTACTTTTTCACCATCCATATAATTATAAATACTATCTGTATCACTTAATATTTCTTTATTAATCATGAGCTTCCACCTCAATTTTTTTAACATAATTTGCTTTTACAAAATGTGGATTTTCACTCTTCATATTTTCACAATATTTAATAATTTTCTCTACATCTAATTTTTCTTCTACTCTTTCATACTCACAATTATTTTCTTCACTATAATATTCTGGTACTATATTATTGTCATTTTCATCAAATGCACTTATATAATAACCTTTGCTATCTTCAATTATTGCAGCTCTTTTTTTACCACTTCCATTACTAACTAAATATGCAGTTAAACTAGATATAGTATTTATATCTATTTTTAGGGCATAAGCCATAGTTTTAGCAATAGAAACACCTATTCTGATCCCTGTAAAACTACCAGGTCCATTTACAACAATTATCTTTTTTAAATCTTTAACATTTAAATTATTTTCTTTAAATATTTCTTCAATCATAGGCATTGTATAAATAGAATGACTATATTCACTTTCTTTTGTTTTTATATATAAATCTTCTTTATTTTTTAATGCAATAGTTATTAAGCTTGAATGAGTATCTATAAATAAAATCATAAGTGCACCTCTTTTCTTGCAATATTATAACACTTTTTTTAGTATATTGCTATTAAAAATTAAGTTAATAATTTTAATTAAAAAATTATAATTAAATATTCAAAAAAATATATCAAACAAAAAGAAGTTTTTAAAAACTTCTTTTGTTAATTATCATTATAATCTACCATCATATTTTGAATTGTACTTAATATATGGCTCATTTATTAATTTATCTGTTCCAAAAAACATACTTCCTATTTCTGTTTCATCATTTACTACAAATTTCTTTCCATATTTTATTGATGTTAAATTTTTATTGCTTTCAAACATAAAGCCCATATCTGTTACATTTGAAGTATCAAAACTACTTAAATCCAATGTTGTTAAATTTGAACAACTACAAAACATCATATTCATATTTGTTACTTTTGAAGTATTAAAGCTACTTAAATTTATATTTGTTAAATTTGGACAATTATAAAACATATATGACATATTTGTTACTTTTGAAGTATCAAAATTACTTAAATCTAATGTTTTTATTTTAGAGTAAGAAAACATACTCCTCATATTTGTTACTTGGGATGTATCTAAATATGTTAAATCTAATGTTTCTATATTATTTAAATCACTAAACAAATCTGAACTATCTGTGTTAGCTCTTACTCCACCTGCTCCACCTATTGTTACTTCATAGAATCCATCATTATCTATATCAGTCCACCACATCATTATATTTTTACTATTATCATTTGTTACATCAGCACTTCCTAATACTCCTTCCGGTACTTTATTTGTGTTTGATATTTTTAGTGATTTAATTGTTCCTGAAACTAATGGTGTTCCCTTTTTTCCCTCATAATTAGTACAAAAATAATAAGGCAATCCTTCTGCATATTCGCACTCTGAATAATGTGGGAAAACTCTTAACATTGAAGCATATTGTATATTTAATTTAGAATTTTCTTCACTACTTTCATCACAAGATGGTACTTTCATTTCTGCTGTTGCAGGAGAACTCATTTTCTTTTTACCACTTGTACTATTTCCTATATCTGCTACTTGTATTACTTCTCCTTCTGATACGAATTGATAACTATCGTCTTTTGCTACTAAATTTATTATTTGTCCTTTATCGTTAAATTCTACATAATATTCTATATCTTTTCTTCCTGATAAATCTAAATTATGTTTCTTATCTGTTGATTTACTACTAAAGCAATGGCATTCTTCACTTGTAAATGCTGTTGTTATATATTTGTCTTCTGCTGTCTTTATTATTTCTTGTAATTCTGTTACAAATGTATTTTCTTTTGCTTGTCTAAACATTTTTAAAACATTTGGTAATGCTATTATTACTAATATTGCTAGTATTGCTATTACAGCTAAAAGTTCTACTAATGTAAATCCCTTTCTATTTTTCATTCAAACCTCTTTTCTACTTTCCATGTTTTTATTATATCGTGTATACAAATATATATCAAGATTTATTTTTTTACTTATTGATTATTATTAGAAATTCCCACTATATATACTAATGGGAAATAAGTCTTAGAAGTAAGTCAAGGGCGAACGAAGTGAGTTCATTT